>CAXBJE010000534.1:0-2354 GCA_963975525.1 uncultured Owenweeksia sp.
AGTTTACAGGCTAGTGGTGCCGCACTTGCACTTTTAGGAAAGCCCATTATGGGCAGCGCGGCAAATATGGCTTACACTAAAGAATTATGGAATATAGCTAAAAATGAGGGCGCTTCCCGCGAAAGCGGGGATGATGTTTTTTTGATTCAGGCGGCTGGTAAATTGGGATACAAGGTTGAATTTAACAGTGATCCAAAATCCATTGTGCTTACAGCAGCCCCGGAATCCTTTAACGAGATGCTGTTTCAACGTAGCCGATGGGGGGCTAAAACTCTATCGTACCAATCAATATTGGCAAAAGGCATAGCCTTGTTGGTTGCCGTTTATGCTATGTGGTGCCTGATATTATTGGGTTACGGAATTTTTTCTCAACCCATTTTGCAGCTCTTCGTTTTTACCATGGGTGTGAAGGCAGCGCTCGATTACTTCTTTTTGAAATCTTACAGCAAAGCCACAGGACAACAGGGTTTAATGAAAACGTTTCCTTCTGCTGCGCTCGTTTACCCCTTTTATATAGTGACTACTCTAATCACTATGATTTTTGGAAAACAAAACTGGAAGGGCAGAACTATTCGCTAACCTGGCGGCCTAAATATTGGAAATCTCCACCAGATGGATTTTGGAAAATTCGCAATTCAAACATTTCAGCTGCAGCCAAAAGATGATCAAAAATATCGGCCTGAATGTTCTCGTAGTTTATCCAGGCAATATCGCTGCTAAAGGCATATATCTCTAGGGGTAAACCAATTTCGGTTGGTTGTAGCTGGCGCACCATTACTGTCTCCTTTTGGTCAATTTTTGGGTTATCTAGCAGGTATTGGAGGGCATACCTCCTGAAAACCCCCAGGTTAGTCATGTTGCGACCATTGAGCAGAACAGATTTGTCGGCACCGGTTTCCTCATTAAACTTATCAATTTCGGCTTGGCGGGATATTACAAAGTCCTTTGCCCGGCTAAAAGTCAAAAAGCGGTCGCGCATTTCTTCAGTTACAAACTTTACAGAGCTTATATCAATATTCAGAGAACGCTTAATACGCCTTACGCCCATACTCTGCATGCCTCTCCAGTTTTTAAAGGAGTCTGCAATAAAAGAGTAGGTAGGAACTGTGGTAAAGGTTTTATCGAAGTTGCGGATTTTTACCGTGGTGAGATTGATTTCCATCACATCACCATCAGCACCATATTTTTCCATGCTTACCCAATCACCAAGGCGTACCATATCATTGGCTGAGATTTGGATACTGGCAACCAACCCTAAAATAGTATCGCGGAATATTAAAAGGATAACTGCGGTGGCAGCACCAAAGGCAGTAAGGATGGTAAGTGGTGACTTTCCAATCAGCATGGAAAGTATAAGCACGGCCCCAACTATATATATGGTGATTTTAGCCACCTGTATATAGCTGCTTATGGGTTTCCCCTCAAATCTTTGAGACCTTAAACCGATGTATTCCAACGCTTTTAGGAAACGGTTAAACACCACCACAATCTGAATAATCATAAACAGGGCAATGGCCTTAGTGAAGAAGGAATCTTCAAAATTCACATGGTCAAATATCCATGGAATGCTGTACCAGATAATGATTGCCGGTATAAGGTGAGCTAAAGACTGAAAAACCTTTTTCTCTAAAAATACATCGTCATAAGTGTTTTTAGAGCGGGTAACATAAGATTTTACAAATCCTAAAATCACTCTGCGAGCTATAAAATCAGCCAGTAGGCTAACCACCAGTACCAGAAATATATCTATGCTAAGAATAATATAAGATGTGGTATCCTGACTCAGGCCTTTGTTGATTAACCAATCATAAGCCCAATGTCCAAGAGCGTGCTCTTCCATTATTGTAAAGTGTTTTTTTGAAATAGAATTTGCTGCAAAAGTAGAAACCTAAGGCTTATAAGTGGCACCACCTGTAGCTAATGCTGAGGCCGCAAAGTAACCAAAGCCATATTCCTCTTTGTTATCCACATTATATATGTTGCCGATAACGGGCGCTGGCGGGGGATCGAAGGTACTGCCTACCTGAAAAACCTGAGTTACAATTAATGCCAGATAACTATAGTAATCCTCTGTAATGGAAGAGATTTCGAGGCCCAGGCTATCTCCGTCCCTCTCCAACGGGCCGGTGTACGCAAATGCGGGGATAGGACTTTGGCCAAAATAAAAACCGTCAATCGCTTCGTCATCCGTAATGTTGATGTCCTGGGTAATCAACGAGTCATTTCTCCACCTGGTAATGCGGTAGTAATCGCCTCTGCCAGGTAGTTCCCTAAAATATACCTGTGCATAAAAGCCATCCTCAAAAACGATGGGCCTGCGCAAGAGCCTTACGTTAAAGGAATCCAGAACAACT
>CAXBJE010000535.1:0-2343 GCA_963975525.1 uncultured Owenweeksia sp.
CACAGCATGGTTTCCAAATCCATTGAAAGAGCACAGAAAAAAGTTGACGAGAATAACTTTGGCAGTCGTAAACGCCTGTTGGAGTTTGATGATGTAATGAACTCTCAGCGTGAGGTAATTTATAAGCGTAGAAGACACGCCCTTTACGGGGAAAGGCTTCAGGTAGATATTGCCAATATGTTTTATGATACCTGCCAGAGCATTATTGCTGAAACTCAACCAGCTCGTGATTATGACACATTCCAGCTAGAGCTGATGCGGGTATTTACAATGGAAAGCCCGGTAACGGAGGAGGAATTCCAGAAAATGGCCCAGGGAGAGTTGGTGCATAAGGTGTATGAGAGTGCCCTACATACCTACTCTGATAAGAATGTTCGCATTGCTAAAATGGCTTTGCCGGTTATAAAAAGCGTTTATCAAAATCAGGATAACAAGTTTGAGAATATAGTTGTGCCATTTACAGATGGTACAAAAGGGCTGCAAGTTGTAACCAATTTAGAGAAAGCCTATAGCAGCGAGGGTCGTCAGCTAATCCGTGATTTTGAAAAGAACATCATCCTTGCGATGATTGATGATAGCTGGAAGGAGCACCTTAGGGATATGGATGACTTGCGCCAAAGTGTACAAGGGGCGGTGTATGAGCAAAAAGACCCATTGCTTATTTACAAGTTTGAGGCGTTTGAGCTTTTTCAGGCTATGATTGATAAGAGTAACCGTGAGATTGCATCATTCCTGTTTAAAGGCCAGTTGCCAAGCCAGGATACCAGCCAGGTACAGCAGGCCCAGGCACCAAGGCGCACTAATTACGATAATTTGCAAACCTCTCATGAGGATCTTTCTGCCGGAGGTGGTGGTGAATCGGCTCCCCAAGAGCGGCCAAAGGCACAGCCCGTAGTTAAGGATAAGAGCTATGGCCGAAACGATTTGGTTACCGTACAGAATATGACAACGGGAGAGAAAAAGGAAATGAAGTATAAAAAGGCCGAAGGATTGGTCTCTAGTAGGCAATGGATGATTATTGAATAAATCTAAAATCCTCACTTTTTAAGTGGGGATTTTTTTTTGAAAGATTTTAGTTGATTCAGGAACAAAATGTGGTTTATACCCTTAACTTAGATAGAAATAAATCAATCCATTATGAAAAAATACTTTTTAATTCCTTCGCTCATTATTATAGGTCTATCGTTTAGTTCTTGCAAGTCAACCATTACTGCACAAAAGGTAATTAAGCAGGAAGAAAAGGCTAAGGATAAACTTAGTGCTGCTCATGAAGAACTCATTAAACTGGCCCAAATGAAGGAGCAGTACTCTGTGGATGGAATACAAGCTCAGGTAGATGCTTTGAAAAAGCGCCAGAAAGCGATTAAAAAGGACATCAAAAAGTTGGAAGGCGTTTCCACTGATGCCGCCAAGGATGGTACCGGTGGGTTGGTAAAGAATCTTGAAAAAGAAAGCGCGGATATTGGTAAAAAGATTTCAGGCTTAGAAGCTATGCCAAAAGAGAATTGGGCAAAGGCCATTGAAGCCATAAATCAGAGTGTTGCCAACCTGGAGCAGCAGATTGCTACTATCACTCAAAACCTCGATCGCTCAGCGGAATAGGCTTTAAAAAGATTATTCATACTTTTACTACAACCCTGACATCTTTGTGTCAGGGTTTTTTTATTTTTAATATTCAGGCAACGCTTTTTAAATCTTGTCGTCAATTAATCAGGTACATCGTAATACACATTGAATTCTAAACCAGAACATAGCATCCGATTGGAAGATCTGGGAGGCCTTTTGCAACCAAAAGAATTCCTCTTGATAAACTCTGAGCAAGAACTAATTGCCGCATGCAGAGCCGGAAAACGTGTTGCCCAGCGCAGAGTTTACGAGCTTTTTGCGGGTAAGATGGTAAATGTTTGCCGGAGGTATGCCAATGATTATGAGCAGGCACAGGATTTTATGCATGATGGATTTATCAAGGTATTCCTAAATATGACCAAGTTTAGGGGAGAGTCTTCTTTAGAGACTTGGATTACCAGGATTATGATTAACAACAGCATTTCCGCAATTAAAAAGGAGGTGCGAAGAGGAATTAAGGTAAATATTGATGATGTGAAATTGAAGGATAGTGAAACCTTCGATTATGAATTGGAAGAAAGACAATCAATATCTGCAAAACACGTATTCGACACACTTGATGAATTGCCCATAGGGTACAAAACAGTGTTGAGTTTGTACATATTGGATGGATATACACATAAAGAAATTGGCGACCAGCTTGGTATATCAGAAGGCACATCAAAAAGCCAATTGGCCAAGGCCAAGAGATTATTAGCAAAAAAATTGAAAGACAAG
>CAXBJE010000536.1:0-2331 GCA_963975525.1 uncultured Owenweeksia sp.
CCTCCATCATGATCCACACTAAAATTGTGGGCATCACTAGAGATGATAACCATTTTATCAATCAGCACCTGCCCCATGTTGTAAAAGGATTGGAAGCGCGATGTTTTAGGCGGATTTGGGAAATGATTTTTTAGCTTTCCAAAATACTGACGCAGAGACTGGTTGGGTTTTTTAGCAAAGAAATAATACCAGCCCACAACAGGGTACAGCAACAGATATGCAGCCGATAGGCCGACATTTTTAATAATGAAAATGAAAATTTTGTAACCGAGGGGAGTTCCTTTACTTTTTCCTTCCCATTCAGCCATTTAGCCGTTGGTTTACAAAATTGTAAAAGTCCTGGAAGGTGTGAATGTCTGTAAAGTCTTCACCAGTAACTTTAAATCCAAAATTGCTCTCAATAATTACTACAAGATCCACGTAATCAAGGCTATCAAGGTCTAATGTTTCCTTAAGGTTTGCTTCTGGTTCGATAAGGTTTTCATCTACTTCAAACTCCTCAACAAGAAATCCTTTAATGGTTTCAATGATTTCTGTTTTGTCCATCGTCTTTTCCATCTAGTTCTAGTTTTTATATTTTTTGATGATCAAAGAGGAATTAGTACCTCCAAAACCAAAAGAGTTTGAAAGAAAACAATCAAACCCTTTATTGATGGTTTTATCTGCAATATTCAACTTTGCCGAGTCTTCATCAGGATTTGCAAAATTAATATTTGGTGCGATAAAATCATTATGCATCATTAACAATGAGTAAACGATTTCGCTTGCCCCTGCCATCCAGCATTCGTGGCCGGTCATACTCTTGGTAGAACTCACGTATGGCTTGGTTTCGCCAAAAACCTGATGTATGGCCTGAGCCTCAAATTTATCTCCAATTGAGGTTGAGGTAGCGTGGGCATTTACATATTGAATGGCCGAACTTTTTACCTCCGCCTGCTTAAGTGCCATGTTTAGAGCACGTACTTGTCCGTCAAGATTTGGGTTGGATATGTGTTCACCATTAGATGAAAATCCATAACCCAATACTTCCCCAAGTATAGGTGCATTGCGCTTTTGCGCAGATTCCAGGGTTTCGAGAATTACAGTTGCCGCACCACCACTGGGGATAAGGCCATCTCTATCTCTGTCAAAAGGTCTGGAAGCTTCGCTTGGAGAATCCAGACGTACTGAAAAAGCGCCAAGTCCATCAAAGCTGCCAAAGGCATACATGTTTACTTCCTGTGCTCCACCGCAAATTATTTGGTCTTGCAGGCCTGAGCGAATCATGTTGAAAGCCATGCCTATGGAGTGTGAGCCACTGGCACATGCCGCGCTCACTGTAAAATTGATACCCCTTAACTTAAAAATAGTAGAGAGATTCATGGTAACCGTACAATTCATGCTCTGAAATATAGAGCCCGAACCGAGTAGGGTAGTGTCCTTTTTTTCGCGAATAAGGTCAATGGCTTCCATTACGGCTTTGGCTGAGCTATCGTTTCCATAAAGGATCCCCACCTCATTTTTTTCCAAAAAATCCATGTCTATTTTGGCCTGATCTAATGCCTGCTTTGTAGCTGCATAAGCATAAATGGCTTCTTCTGAAAGTCCAATCCGCTCCCTTCTACCTAAAGAGCCTTTAAGGTCGAGCATAGATACCTTTCCCGTAAGGGGAGAGCGAAATCCAAAGTCGGCACGTTCCTGATCAAATACAATCCCGGATTTACCGGTGTACAAAGAGTTTTTTACTTCCTCGGTATTGTCTCCGAGGCAGGAATGAATACCAATGCCAGTGATTACGACCCTTCTCATATTAAGAATATATTCCTCCGTTTAGGTTAATAATTTCACCGGTAATATAGTTTGCTTTTTTGGAAGCTATAAAACTTACCAAATCGGCCACTTCCTCTGGTTCACCAAAGCGGTTCATTGGAATCATTTTTTTAAGCTCATCCTCAGGAAGTTCCTTTGTCATATCAGTACGAATGAAGCCCGGAGCAACAGCATTTACGGTTACATTTCTTTTTGCAACTTCTTGTGCTAACGCTTTTGTGGCGCCAATTACACCCGCTTTAGCAGCCGAATAATTTACTTGTCCCGGATTACCTTTTTGGCCAGAAATGGAAACAATATTTACGATGCGCCCATAGCGGTTGCGCAGCATTTTTTGGATTATTGCCTTGCTGAGGTTGTAAAAGCCGTTTAGGCTAACGTCAAGTACGTTTTTCCACTGGCTTTCCTCCATCCACATAAACATACCATCCTGTGTAACTCCGGCATTGTTTATCAAAACTTCGATTATCCCATCAGGGTTATCAGTATGCCACTGGTCAAGGGTTGAGTTTACAGATGCAT
>CAXBJE010000537.1:0-2330 GCA_963975525.1 uncultured Owenweeksia sp.
GCCGATCTTGAAGAAGTAAAAAAGGAGTTGGGAGACATTATGCTCCACATGGTGTTTTACGCCAAAATTGGTAGTGAAAAAGGAGCTTTTGATATTGCGGATGTCCTTAACGGGATTTGCGAAAAATTGATTAGCCGCCACCCGCATATTTATGGTGATATTACCGTAAGCGGAGAAGAGGAGGTAAAATCTAACTGGGAAAAGCTAAAGCTTAAGGAAGGCAAAAAGTCGGTTTTGGAAGGAGTACCCCGCTCATTGCCAGCCGTGGTTAAAGCCACCCGCATTCAGGAGAAAGCCCGTGGTATTGGCTTTGACTGGGAAGAAACCCATCAGGTTTGGGATAAGATAGAAGGGGAGCTGGGCGAACTTAGAGCAGAGGTGGAAGCCGGAAATCAGCAAAAAACCGAGGAGGAGTTTGGCGATTTTCTATTCTCAGCGATTAATCTTTCCCGTTTCCTTAAAGTTGATGCAGAATCTGCCCTGGAGCGCACCAACAAAAAATTCATTCATCGCTTTACCTATCTGGAAAAGAAAGCAGCCGAACTCGGCAAACAAATCTCTGAAATGACCCTTGCCGAAATGGACGTTTACTGGGAAGAGGCTAAGAAGGTAGGAACGTAGAGGTTGTACAATGTAGGCTGTATTCTGTACATTGACCTTGCCGTATATTATTTCATTTTTAGTCACTGTACAACCTTCAATGTACATTATACCGCTATCCACAAAGTCTAGCCGTCTCAATACTAGAGTCTAAAATCCAACAACTTCCCGAGTGTTAAAAAATTGTGGAAAACCCTTGATTTCACTGGTAGTTTGGTGGGGTTAAAACGGGTTGGTAAATGTATATTTGTAAGATTTCAAAATTTGATCTAACTCAAAGAATATGAGCGAAATACCAAAGGAGTATGAAGCCAGTAGCATACAGGTACTAGAAGGCCTGGAGGCGGTAAGAAAAAGGCCGTCCATGTATATTGGCGATGTAGGCGTAAAAGGTCTGCACCATCTTGTATATGAAGTAGTTGATAACTCTATTGATGAAGCCCTTGCCGGACATTGTGACCGCATAGATGTATTCATTAATGAGGATAATTCCATCACCGTAAAGGATAATGGCCGGGGTATACCGGTAGAGATGCACGAAAAGGAAGGTCGCTCCGCTTTGGAAGTGGTAATGACAGTGCTCCATGCCGGTGGTAAGTTTGACAAGGATTCCTACAAGGTTTCAGGTGGTTTGCACGGTGTGGGTGTATCTTGTGTTAACGCCCTTTCAACCGATCTTAAAGCTGAGGTTTTTAAGAATGGTAAGCACTATGTACAGGAATTTAAAATTGGGGTTCCCCAATATCCTGTAAAGGAAGTTGGAACTGCTGATATAAGAGGTACACATGTTACCTTTTTGCCGGATGCCGATATTTTTCAGGTAACGGAGTATAACTATGATATTTTGGCTTCACGTATGCGTGAGCTTTCCTTCCTGAATAAAGGCATCACCATTACCATTACGGATTACCGTGAAATTGATGAGGAGGATAAGCCTAAATATGAGAGGTTTCATAGCGAGGGCGGACTAAAGGAGTTTGTAGAGTTCATAGATATGAACCGCGAAACCCTTATGCCTGAGGTTATCCACATGACAACACCTCGTATGCTGAAAACATTCATTCTTATGTAAACAATATTAATACCCATGAGGGTGGTACCCACCTGGCAGGTTTTAGAAGGGCACTTACCCGTACTCTTAAAAAGTATGCTGATGAAAGCGGTATGCTTGCTAAGGAAAAGGTAGAGGTTAGCGGGGATGACTTCCGCGAAGGACTTACTGCTGTAATTTCTGTAAAGGTTATGGAGCCTCAGTTTGAGGGACAAACCAAAACCAAGTTAGGTAACAATGAGGTTTCTGGGGCTGTAGACCAGCTGGTAGGAGAGATGTTGACTAACTTTTTGGAGGAAAATCCAAATGCAGCCAAAACTATTGTACAGAAGGTAATACTTGCTGCCAAAGCTCGTGTGGCTGCTAAGAAGGCCCGCGAAATGGTGCAGCGTAAAACGGTAATGGGTGGCTCCGGTTTACCGGGAAAACTTTCCGATTGCTCTGAAACAGATCCTGCTATTTGCGAAATATTCCTTGTGGAGGGAGATTCGGCAGGTGGAACCGCCAAACAGGGCCGCGACAGGAACTTCCAGGCTATACTTCCGCTGCGTGGTAAAATCCTTAACGTGGAGAAAGCCATGAGTCATAAGGTTTTTGAAAATGAGGAAATAAAGAATATGTACACTGCCCTTGGTGTAAGCGTTGGTACCGAGGAAGACAGTAAGGCGCTAAATCTTGC
>CAXBJE010000538.1:0-2311 GCA_963975525.1 uncultured Owenweeksia sp.
TCGTCAATAGGGTTTTTGGTGATTCCCGCTTTATAAAAACTAATTAGTTGTGTAAGGTCTGACCCCAGTTTGCCTTGGATAAGGTTGCTCATTTCCGCATTTATCGGATGGGTGGAAGGGATAGACTGCAGGTGCCTGTCTAACCTGAAAAGCAAGGAAAACAAAAAATCAAATATGTTTTTGAACCCCGCCTTGTTGTTCACATTTCCAATAAACTCTCGGGTGAAGAACCGAAGTGTTGCGGCCGTATTCTCTTTGGAAATAATTGCCAACAAATAGGAGAGATCTTTCCCCAACATTCCGCTCCAATCGCCATTTACCTGATTTTGGATATCATGGTAATTGAGGTGTTTGGAGTACTTCTGTAAAAGAATGAGAAAGTCGGCTGTATCCCTTTCTTCGGGCAAAACATAATCGGTATACAAAGCAGGAAGCTGCCGCTGTGGCTGGCTTGTGCCTCCCCGCTGCACTGTAAATTGAGTATCGATTATATTCAGTTTCATGGAATCAGGTCAATTTAAAATCGGCTTCATTGGTATAAAATGGGAATACGAAGTTGTAGCGGGAGTTGGTGGTACGAATAGTGAATTCCACTTCAATGTCCACCACGCCCTCCAGTTCATTGCTTTTATCCAGCTTTACCGCATTTACATCAATACGTGGTTCGTGGTATAGTATGGCTGTTTTAATGAGGTCGGCCATATAGGTTTTGAGGGTTTGGTCAACGGGTTCAAACAATAGTTTTTCAAGGTTGCAGCCGTAAGTAGGTTGCATTACGCGTTCTCCCAAATCCGTACTAAGAAGAATTTCAAGACTGCGTTTTATGTCCTCTACATCTGATGTCATCTCTACAGCGCGCCCCGCCATACCAAATGTGGGCGGGAATCCCCAGCCTGTTCCTAAAAAATTGGTTTGTTCTTCTATTGTCATTTCTTTTTCTTTATCTGCCACAAAGGCGCGAAGGCACTAAGTTGCTACGCTCTCAGTTGACTGTGGTCTATCGACTAGTAGCTAACCACCAATCATCACTGTAAACTCACCCAATACTATACTTCCACCATGAGCTGTTGTATCTCCTAATCTCGCTGCGGGCATGCCACCTATCAGTACAGTTCCTGAACCTTTAACAATGGTATCGGGTGGGCCAACGCAAATGCACATATCACCAACCCGTGCTGCGGGCATTCCGCCAATTAATACCGTAAACTCTCCCAAAGCTACCGGCCCTCCTACATGAGGCGGGGGTGTTACCATGGGGCAAGTGTGCATATCTCCTATTCGTGCGGCTGGGGGCATATTTTAAGTTAAAGGGTTAAAATGTTATTTGTTAAATGGTTTCATCTTTTAGTACTCTTTTTACCTCACCCCCGGCCCCTCTCCCGCGGGAGAGGGGTGACGGAGTGTTTACTTTGGGTGATTGTATTATTTAAATAAAAGTCATTTCAGGTTCGTTAAACTCCTTACTCCAAATTCCCGACTCCTTCTTAGTTTATCATTACAATACTTCCCTTAACCACAGTTTGGCCGCTACTGCTTAATTCCGCGCCAGCGGAGCCTTCAGCCTTAAAATTGGCCTGTGCTTTTTGGGTTAAATTCATTCCTTCAATTTTCAAGTCCGTAGCTGCCTTAAGTTCCAAAGCGGCAGCGCTTTCTATTACAATCCCTGAGGAAGTCATTTCAATCTTGTTCCCGTTCAGGTCTTCTAATACAATGGTGCCTCCATCATCATCTATCAGCACCTTGTTGCCGCCAGGGGTTTCTATGGTTACCGATGACTTTTCATCATCAAATTCCAGTTTCATTTCCGAGCGGGTGTAAATTCCCTTAATGTGATTATCGTCTGTGGCCGAAACAGGTGCTGGTTTGGCAGAACTGTGTAAAGCGCCCAATACCACTGCATCCCTCGGGTCATCATTTATAAAGCCCACTATCACTTCATCACCAATCTCAGGTCTGAAAAATGTACTTCGGTTATCTCCGGCATCTAATAGTGCCGTTCGGCACCAAATGCCTTCATCCTCCGCGTCTACTACGGGTATCTTTATCAGGATGCGGTCCTCACCATCGGGGTCATCGGCCAGCTGACTTACCATGCCAATCTGTAACCCATTTACAGTCGGCAATAGTTGACCACTCTGTTTTTCTTCAGTTTTAAAGATTTGCTGAAACCACTCGGGGCTTAAGCCTAACTGGATTTCCGTAAACCAACTGCCATCAGCAATTTGATGTTGAACACCAGAAACGTAGTACTCGCCATTAAAGCGGTCACCTAAACCACCAATCTCAATGGTTTGGCCAGGCAAAATCTCGG
>CAXBJE010000539.1:0-2301 GCA_963975525.1 uncultured Owenweeksia sp.
CCCCTTTTATGTAAATCTAAAGTGCTTACCAGACAAAGCGATAGAATTACGAGAGCAACATCCTGCAATAAAACCGGGGTACCATATGAACAAGCAGCATTGGAATTCGGTATATGTGGATGGCTCACTGAGTAATGACCTTATTCGCCAGCTTGTGGACGACTCTTATACTTTGATAGTAGAAAAACTCCCAAAATCTCTAAAGGACAAATTATCCAAATCATGAAAAGTGTAGTAAAATACTTTTTGCAGGGGCTGCTTTATGTAGTGCCTATTTCCGTTACCATTTATGTTATTTGGGAAGTTTTCACCCTGTTAGACGGACTAATTCCTATTGATATTCCAGGACTTGGGATTTTATTGATCTTCATCTTTATTACCGTAATGGGTGTTGTTGGTCGCCACCTAATCTCTGATACCATAGTTGATTTTTTTGAAGGATATATCAAAAAAGCCACACTCATAAATGTAATCTACACGGCCGTTAAGGATTTACTGCACGCGTTTGTTGGAGATAAAAAGAGCTTTAGCAAACCGGTAACCGTAAAGTTTACCGAAGACGGAACCATGCGCAGGGTGGGCTTTGTCACCAACGAAAACTTCAGGCATCTTAATGAAACCAACGATTTAATAACCGTTTATATTCCACACTCCTACAACATCTCCGGTAACGTATACTTAGTACCTGCGCGATATGTAGAGCCACTTAACGTAAATGCTTCTGACCTTATGAAATATGCCGTAAGTGGCGGAGTAACCGAAATAGAGGAAAACAAAGAGGAGGAGATTGCCTAAATTCGGCCATCTTTTAAAACCCTCTGATGAAAAACCTATATTCTTTCCTTTTCTGCCTTTTTGCAATGTCATTAGTAGCCGCACCCGGAGATACCACCTGGGTTACCGCGCACAACAAAACCGATATGGTATGGTGGAATAATTATAAGGACACCGCTTCATTTCCTGACGGAAGTAAAAAGTATCACAAAATATTAATGTATTACACCATGGGCTGTGCCTCCGGAGGTTGCAGTGACTGGGACTACACCACCCGGGTTTATATCCTTAATGCCACTGGCGCTATGGATTCCACCGTCTCAAAAATCGACACGATTTCTACTTCCCCGTTGGTAGTGGATACTACCTGGAATGTATTTGAGGTAAAAGAACCCATTGAACTGGCAAGGGTAATTACACCCTACGGCAATAGCCTTAACAATAACTGGACGCATGACTTTGTGTATGATGTAACCGACTACTACCCACTTTTAAAAAATGATGTGGAAATGTCTATCCATTATCAGGGATGGAGCCGTGGGTTTAGTGCCACTGTAAGATTTGCATTTATTGAAGGCACCCCAGCCCGTGAGGTTGTAAAAATTGAAAACCTTTATCAGGGTCGTGGTGATTACCTAAATAGCACAGATTATGAAAACCAGCACTTGCCATCCCGCACAGTAGCTATTGACCCTGCTACCACAGGGCTTTTGCTTAAGGCCAACTTCTCTGGCCATGGTTTTATTAACAGCCTTAATTGTGCTGAGTTTTGCGAAAAGGATTACTATGTAAATGTAAACGGCAACCGAGTGGCAACACAAGCTATTTGGAGAGATGACTGTGGTCTGAACCCCATTTGGCCGCAAGCCGGTACTTGGCTTTACGACCGCGCCAACTGGTGCCCAGGTGATAAGTCGTTATTTAGAAATCATGACCTGACCAGCAGCATCTCAGGAAGCTCAATGGATATTGATGTTGATATTGAGCCGTATTCCTATACCGTACCTTCCGGTGAGGTACCTGCCAACTACAACTACTCGGTACAACTTATACAATACAAAAGCGCAGCTTATCAAAATGATGTAGAGCTGGAAAGAATCATTGCCCCATCAAACGAAGATGAGTTTAGCCGTATAAACCCGATTTGTGCAGGAGCAAAAGTGCGTATCAGAAACAAAGGGGCCAATGCACTTACCACCTGCGAAATTGGTTACGGTATGGATGGTGGCGTTTGGAAGGTATTTAACTGGACCGGAAACTTGGGCTTTATGGAGTCGGAAGTGGTGGAACTACCCTTTATTGGTGCTGCCGACTGGATGAGTAATAAATCTAAAAAAGTATTTATTGCTGTGGCTGATAAGCCAAACGGGCAGCCAGATGAAAATGGCGTGAACAACTGGTATGATACTGAAATTAAACCGGCCAATGTTTACCCAACCGATATCAGGATGACCTTGCGCACTAACAATGCCGCTACAGAAACCCACTGGAAACTTACCCGCCTTGATGACAATACTATTGTAGCCA
>CAXBJE010000540.1:0-2297 GCA_963975525.1 uncultured Owenweeksia sp.
GTATGTACCAAGTGGGGTAGTGTTTACCACTACCTGGTAATCCTTCAAATGTATTGAAGCCTCTTCATAGCCAATCTCTTCACTACTTGGGTTACGACTCACTTTAGTATAATCAATACCTAATTTATGGAGGCTATAGGCCACGGCCTTTGATGCACCTCCGGTTCCAAGTATCAGGGCCTTACGGTGGGCTGGCTTCAGTAAGGGCTTTATGCTTTGAGTAAACCCGTAAACATCTGTATTGTAGCCATACAGTTTGCCGCCAATTATCTTAATAGTATTAACCGCATTTATTTTCTCTGCTTCCGCAGAAAGAGAATCTATGTAAGGGATAATTGCAGTTTTATAGGGGATGGTAACGTTTAAGCCTGTAAGCCACGGGTTATTTTGCAGCAGGCCGGTAAACTCGTCTATTGTAGCCAGCTCAAAGCTGGAGTAGCTGTGGCAGTGTAAATCCAGCTTGCTAAACTTTTCAGCAAAGTATTTTTTGGAAAACGAATGTTTTAGAGTTTTACCTATGAGGCCCAACTGCATGGCGGTATTTTTTTATAAAGGTAGAAACCTTTTACCGCAAAGGGACTCGGGGATTCTAGTTATTCTTCTTCCCAACAAAATAAAGCCCCAAAACCAAAACAAGTCCAAATACCATGCACCCAATAACTGCAGCAAGCTGTGGGTCGGTTCCGTAAAGGAAATTGGAATCTAACTCACTAAAAGTAGAAGGAAGTACGCTTTTAGAAAAGGCCACAGTCTCCTCACCACTAGTGCTGGTACGAAGGCTTAAAACCTTTTGCCATGGCCAAACCTTGTTTAGTGAGCCAATCATCAATCCCGTAAGGAAGGCAAGTGTGATGTTTTTGAAATTTTTGAATGCCCAGGTAAGCACCCTCGAGAAGCTGAGCAATCCCGTAAGGCAGCCCAGGGCAAACACGATAATTACCGTAAGTCCTGATAAATCTCCCGAAAGGATATCTTTTACCTTGGGGATAATATAGGTGTACATACCCAACAATAGCAGCACAAAACTACCTGAAAGACCTGGTAAAAGTAGGGCTGAAATAGCAACCGCACCACAAACAAATACAAACCAAAGCGCTGTGGTTGGCGAACCAGGCACGGCAATGGTAACATAGTAAACCAGGGCGGCTCCGGCCAAAAGCGCGATTATACTGCCCGCATTCCAGCTATCTATATCCTTGCCAACCACATATACCGAGGCGAGGATGAGTCCAAAGAAAAATCCCCATATGAGTAGCGGGTGATGTTCTAAAAGCCATGTGATGGCAAACACGCCAATTACAATTCCTAAAAGCATTCCTCCAATAAGGAACAACAAAAAATTTCCGTCAATCTTTTTCCATGCGGCAGCAATTTTACCACTGAATACAAGCTTCAAAAATTCAAGATCAATTGATTTTATGGAAAAGATAAGTCGCTCATATATACCTGTAATAAAGGCGATGGTTCCGCCCGAAACTCCGGGTACTACTTCTGCCATACCCATGGCCATTCCTTTAAATATCAACGAAAGTTGTGACATGCCGCTTGTAAATTTTGCGGCAAAGGAAACTCAAAAAATTAAAATAGTTAGGTTTA
The DNA here is from genome assembly GCA_963975525.1 of uncultured Owenweeksia sp. GTDB lineage: Bacteria > Bacteroidota > Bacteroidia > Flavobacteriales > Schleiferiaceae > Owenweeksia. Next base: position 1,597 of record CAXBJE010000540.1, read on the forward strand.
TCCGTTCACTGTCGGTTTTTATAGACGAGTAGATTAAAACCTTTAAGGGATTTTAACCGTTAGTGAAAACATAAAACTATACGCATTGTGATTTTTAGAAAGTACTTTCCATTGATGGCCATTATCCTTTTATCTTCTTTATCAGGATGTTGGAGCCCTAAAAAAGCCAAAAAAATATATGCGGAACAAAAGAGTGAAGCTCCATTTGATGCATTGATTGTTCCCGGTATTCCGCATGATGGTGTGAGCTGGGATACCTTAATGCAAGTAAGGGTTCATTGGGCCAAGTATCTTTTTGAACAGGGTTTGGCTAAGAACATCATCTTTTCAGGATCAGCTGTTTATTCGCCCTATTATGAAGGAGAAATCATGAGACGCTATGCCGTGGCTTTGGGTTTGCCTAAAGAACACATGTTTGCTGAAACCAATGCAGAGCATAGTGTTGAGAACGTTTATTACTCTGTGTTGAAAGGTAAAAAACTTGGGTTTAAGAAATTTGCTTTAGCTACCGATCCCTATCAAAACTACTTTATGAAAAAGGTATACAAACGGGAAATCGGCTTTTTATACTATCTGCCATTTGACTTTGACATTTTAGAGACTCTGAATATGATAGAGCCTGAGATAAATGCTGAACAGTGCAAAAAGGAGGACTTTGTGGCTCTCCCCGAAAGGGAAGGCACTATAAAACGCTGGCGTGG
>CAXBJE010000541.1:0-2289 GCA_963975525.1 uncultured Owenweeksia sp.
TTTTTCATTAAGTATTGAAACCACTTTTATTTGAGCTCCAAACAAGCGGGCATAGTGAAGTGCCGGCCCTACTTTTTCTTTTGATCTTCTATCAAGTACCAATGGAAAAATAATGGTTTTGATTTTACCCGTTGACCTGATGCCCTTAATTGTAATTACCGGAGGTTTTACCAAGGTTACCGTGCGGTAGGCATTGCTGCCAATAAATCTTTTACGAAGGTTTTGAGGTTTACCATTGGTACCCATTATTACCAGCTGGGCATCAATTTCTTCGCTTACACGGGCTATTTCTTCATATACAACGCCATCAGCAAGCATGGTGCTAATCTCAATACCCCATTTGGCCTTGTACTCGGCAGCATAACTATCCAGTTTAGCCTGAGCCTTAGATCTTAATTCTTCTTTATTCTGGGCATTGTCCAATAGTACTCCAAGCTCTTTGTCATTATTGATAACTGCAAGAAGTTGGATTTTGGCATTCATTGCCTTTGCAAAAACTACAGCTTCGTCCAAAGCAATTAAAGATTGCTCAGAGAAACCCATCGGAACTAAAATTGTAGGAATATTGTCAGCCATTTTTTATAATATTTTGCTGGCAAATGTAAAATTTAAAGCCATAAGTTTGGGCCAATGAAGAGTACAGAATTGATTTTGAATAGCGATGGCAGTGTATATCACCTGGCCCTAAAGCCCGGAGAAGTAAGCGATACGGTTATCACCGTTGGTGATCCCGAAAGGGTGGGCAAGGTTTCTCAACTTTTTGACAGTACAGAAATAAAGCGGGAGAAACGCGAGTTTGTAACCCACACCGGAATGTATAAGGGTAAGCGACTTACTGTAATTTCAACGGGTATTGGTACGGATAATATTGATATCGTTTTTAACGAACTCCATAGCCTTAAGCAGATGGAGGGTAACTTAGGCAACCCCTATAAGTTTATAAGGTTGGGTACAAGTGGTACCGTTCGCAATGATGTAGCCGTTGATTCTGTTCTTATTTCTGAGGCTGCTATTGGCTTTGATGGTCTCCTTCACTTTTATGAATGGCATGAAGGCGAAAAAGAAATAGATGCACTGGTTAAATCAGACTCACGGTTTGAGAAGCTGCCTCGCCCTTATGCCGCTTTCGCCGGAAGCGAGCTGATTTCTAAGTTTAACACACTTGCAGATACTATTGGGGTAACGGTAACCGCTCCGGGATTTTATGCCCCTCAGGGTAGGAGTGTAAATGCACCAATTAAAGTTCCTGATTTTACACAGTTGTTATCACAAAGCAGTTTAGGAGGCAAACCCATCACCAATATTGAAATGGAAACAGCGGGTATTTATGGACTGGCTTCGCTCTTCGGCCATCAGGCCATCAGCATTTCAGCAATTTTGGCGAATAGGTCAACAGGTGAATTTTCTCAAAATCCTGAAAAGGTGGTGGAGGATATGATAGCGGAAGCACTAGAGATAATAGTTACGGGTTAACCCCTACGTCCTCAATTGTCTCTTTGTTACTCCGCGTTTTCTACGACTCTGCGTTGAGGTAATTAAAATTTCTTTACCGCAGAGCCGCCAAGTGCGCAGAGGTTTTCGCAGAGAAGTACAGGCTGAAGAAACAGAAAATCACTCTTTGAATAGTTTATAGTGATAGGCTATGCCTTCTCTTGCGATGTTCAAAATGTACACGCCAGTGTTCAGTCTGGATAAATCGATCAAATTTTCATTTTTATCTAGCGTAGTTTCTAAAACTATCATTCCAGTTTGGTTGAAGAATTTTATTTCTACAGAGCCATTTGTGGATTCTGCAAAATCAATTCTCAAAAAATCTTTAACAGGATTTGGGTAAACCCTAAAACCAACCAAAGTATTTTCGGTCAAACCAACTAAAGGGTTATCACACTTCCAGGTTTCATTTAGCCGGGTGCTGTTGCTATCTATACCAGTGGTGTAATAAAGGGCAGTGCCGTTAGTAAATGCCAGGCCACCTTTTCTTCCTTTGGCGGGAAGAGATTTCTGCTGACGCCACATCCTGGAATTTGGCTCATAGCGCCATAGATCATTTTGATAAACTCCGGCAGAATCTATCCCTCCAAAAACCACCAACTGGCCATTAATAGCCGTTAGACTTGAATAATTTCGGCCCAGACCGGGAAAGGAGGGAAGGGCAGTCCATAAATCCAATACAGGATCGTATTCATAAAACTCCTTGTGAAGTACGTTTGCGGAATCACCACCAAATAATAAATAGCCCTTGCCATTGAGGCTGGCTCCAGAAGCCCTCCATCTGTTCCCGAAAGGAAA
>CAXBJE010000542.1:0-2284 GCA_963975525.1 uncultured Owenweeksia sp.
AAGGCAAAACTCATAGTGTTTACAGCCTCTGCACAAAAGAAGGTGTCGGAAGGAATCTTTATATCATCTAAGCTACCAGCAATTGGTATTTCAAAAAAACTAGTGGCATAGCAGCCAAAGGTATCGGTAACCCCTACTCTATACTCTTTACCCGCCTTCCCGTAAATAAAGGATGCTTTAGACCCAGTATTCCATCGATAGGTAAAACCTGCAACGCTATCAAATCCCAACCGTAGGGAATCCGTTTCACAAAGAGCCGTATCTACACTAATATCTACTTTAAAGTAACCACACGGCCAGGCGCCATTAGTACAGTCAGGCGACTTAATTAAAGTGGGTAAACCCAGCCTGCAGGTATCATTTAAAACCATTGCCTGTGGGCTATACTCGGGGTTCGAAAAGTTGTTTGGTGATTTGATCCGATCTAAATAAGGCTCCCCATTTCTGGCCACATATATGGCTTTATCAGGTGCCATTTGAAGTGCTCCATACGGGTATTTGTTTTCGTTGGTGGAAACCTCAACCGCCACCTCTTTTCTCCCATTCCAAATAGTTGTGGGGCTTAGCACCGATAAATCAAAAGACCAAACGTAACTAAACTGCCCAGGGCTGGTATAGCCTGTGGAAACGTACAACACATTTCCGTTGGGAGAAAATTCCAAACCATAAAGGCTTACGCCTGGGTAGTATTGATGAAACTGATCGAGCTTTGTGATAAAGTAAATCCTCCCCGTTTTTTTATCAAATCGAAAAATCTCTATTACCGCCTTTTCATAGAGTGCCAGGGCCAGTTTGTCTCCCTCCTCATTAAACTTCATTTGGCCAATGCTGTTCCAGTAGTTTCCCCCAAAAGGTGACGTACCAGCATGTACAGAGCCTGTTTCTTTTACCTCAGCATAAATACTGGCCAGCACAGTAAGAGCAGTTATATGATAGGCATAAAACCTTCGACCCTGCGGGTTTGTGGCCTCAGCGGTGTCAATATAATCATGAGAAACTACCCAGTAGCCGCCATCACCATCAGGTGTTGCTGCTAACTTTTCCGTAGAGTTACTATGAAGTTTTCTGGATGGACTAACATTTATGAATCCATTATTAATTTCCACTTCCACCACATGCAATCCAGCGTTTAAAGATTTATTCTCGGCCGAGCCAACCGTAAAAACAAAAAACCGCTCACAAGGAGCCTGTGGGTGAGGAATAATTATAGCGGAATGCGTTGAGGAAATGTCACCATCTAATCCGGAATAAACAGGTGAACCTGATGCATTGTAAATGGTTCGCCCATCGGTGGAGAAAATGGTTTTGCCCTTCGCGTTGGTTACCACCGCGCAACCCTCGTTGGTTATTATAGGGCCATCAATGGCTACTGCCGGATTCTGAGAAAAATCTACTCCGGCTTTATCACCAAAGTACCACGTTTTAGATTGCGCTGTTACAGATAAGAAAGCCAGAGAGCAAACAGCACACAGGCATAACCTTGAAAAAGAAATAATCCAATTTTCATAGTGGTGTGCCATAAGGTGCAGAAGTTTAGTGGGTTACTAAAAGTAACTTTCCTTCTGCCCATTTTGTTGTTCTTAGAGCATTACGTAAATGTTAAAGTTGGGTAGGTTAGTAAATCAGGCTCAAGTGACCTTTAAGAACTTTATTATTTGTAAACAACAAATAATAGTACACGCTCTCAGTACATTGACGACCTTTAAACGTGCCGTCCCAAAATTCTTCATAAGGCTTTTCCGTTCTATAAAGTCTGCTACCCCAGCGATTATATATCTCAAGTACATCCCCATCTCCGCATTGATTCCCGGAAATAATAAATAGCTCATTTATCCCATCTCCATTTGGAGTAAAACAATTTGGGATAAAGATTTCGCTTTGCAATTGGTCAAGGTCGATAAGTGCTGTATCCAAATATACCTCGCCACATAAAGTATCCGTTACCCTGAGTATTACTTGGTATAGTCCGGTATCCTGATAGTTAGCCGTAGGATTTCTTGCAGCACTTTGAATTCCATTTCCAAAATCCCAGCTATACTGATATCTTGATGTACCATTTTGAACAAAAAAGTCTATGGTTCCATCCTGACAACGACCCACATCGGGTAAATGGATTTGAGGTGGAGTGGTTGTATCTGAAACTGATATTACTAAAGAAACGGTATCACTAAAGCCACACCTGACTTCTGCAACAGCCAACTTTACCCTATATGTACCCGAAGTAGCGTAGCTGTATAAAACCTTAGATCCTGTACCGAAATTACCATCTCCAAAATCCCACAAA
>CAXBJE010000543.1:0-2280 GCA_963975525.1 uncultured Owenweeksia sp.
TCATTTATAATTGATGTAATAACGCTAAAGCTAAGCTCCGCTGGTACTTTTACATGGCAAGAAAACTGGAACAATGGCGATGAAAACGAAGGTCGCTATGTGGAAATAGGCAGCAATGGCACCATTTACGTGGGTGCCAATAAAGAAGATAGTTTTGACTATTATGCTCTACTGATAGCCTACAATGCCAGCGGCACCAAGCTCTGGGATGCTGATTTTGAATTTGACGAAGATGCCACAATTGAAGGTATGCATCTGGATGCCTCAGATAATATCTATATCGGAATTGATGATGACGATTCTGTGGGAGTAGCCAAGTTTTCATCCAATGGAAGCCTTATTGGATCTAAATCCTACCCTGCATCAACATTTGAGTATTTAGAGGGCATTGGTTTTGGAAACAACACCGTGCTGTTGTGCGGCCGGAGTTTTGTTGGAAATGAAGGCGTGGCTGCATCCCTTTCTACTACCTTATCTCAAAATTATTTTAAAAGTTTGCCTGGCACACCAATGAGCTATGCAAAGGCCGGTGCCATTGCGGGCAACACTGCACATACTTACACCGCTACTTTTGCAGATGAGGGCGATACTGTAGGATTTCAAATCACCCAAATGAATGCCGCCACAGGTGCCCTCCTTTGGAGCAAAACCAAGGAGCACAAAGCCAGTTCTCAAAAGTTTGATCAGATTGAAGTTGATGCAGCAGGAGCCGTGGTTGGGCTTTATGAATTTCAGGATGCTCAGAACGCGCTGGGCATTGTAAAGTATGATGCCACAGGTTCTGAAATATTTAGCACCACCCTAACCACTGGCGGTCCTGTACGCAGCGGTCAGTTGGCTATTGATGCCTCGAATAACATTTATGTAGCGGGATACAGACAAGGTGCACAAGAAATGTTTCTTAAAAAATATGATGCTCAGGGCACACAAACATGGGAACAAACCTATGCAAGCCCCTCCACTCCGCCTCAAACTCTTCCCTTAAAGGTAATAGTAACTGCGCAAGGCAAAGTGGTAGTTGGCACCAGTAATAAAAAAGCATCTGGAAGTCTACAATTTGAAATTTTTCAATACACCGCTGCCGGGCAGCTGGAATGGAACAAAACCCTTGGAGGCAATATCCTTAGTGGTGCGGAACTGACCGAAATGGTATCGGACGCACAAGGAAATATCACGGTACTTGGAGCCACAGGTTTTTCAAATTATGTTGCTGAAAAGTTTGATGCCACAGGCAGTTCACTTTGGTCTAAAAGCGGTGGGTTAATCACCACCCAATTCCCTCGTTCCTTAGCTATAGATGGCAGCGGCAACGCTTATCTGTGCTTCTCCAGCAGCACCAACTACACTATCCGCAAGGTGGACAATAACGGTACTATTGTGCAGGATAAAGACCATAACTTTAAATCCAGCGGGGGCTTCTTCTTCCCGTGGTATGCAGCTTGGGCTAATGGTAACTTGGCTATATTGGGCGGTCATATCTTTGGTGGTACCGATGTTTCCTTTCAAGCCCTGCTTGACGCCAATGCTGATGTAGTTTCCGTGCAGGTAGATTCTACCTCCTTGCGCAGCGTGATTGGTGGCACCACCGATGGGGCCGGTGGTGTGTATGGTTTGTATGAACGAAGAGGCACAACCCTGGCCAGACCCTGGTATGTGTCAGTGGTGCAACGGTTTAATGTAGCAAGCATCGGCCTTATGGAAAATGCATTTAACCCCTATTCTGTTTCCATTTATCCAAACCCCACTGCTGGCGCCTTTGCGGTAAAGCTACCATTGGATGGAAAATTATTAGAAGCAATTTTAATAGACATGCAAGGCCGCAAGCTTCACCAGTTCTCCATTTATGAGCAAAGTTCACTGGATGAGGCCTATCACTTTAAATTGCCCAATGGATTGGAGAAAGGGAATTACATTTTACAAATGACCACAGCGGAAAGAACAGTGGGAAAAGTGATTTTGGTAGAGTAAAAAAAACTAACACACTAAGGCTTAACGTGGTTCTGGTACTCGGTATGGATTTTGAGTAGCAGTGGCAAACCAAACCCACATGAAGTACTTCCCCCTGCTGATTTTCGCCCTCTTACTTTCATCCTGTAAAGGACAGGAAGAAGTCCTAAAAACCGAAAAGAAAGAATACCTGAGGTGGGTGGATGATATTGCCTTCGATCCTCTGTTGGACGACTCTACATTTGTTTTGTGCAATGGTGAAGATAGGGTTTATCAATACTTTAACGATAGCAAAGGCATGTTGTACAAAGGCGGCAAACCTCTTATTGATTC
>CAXBJE010000544.1:0-2279 GCA_963975525.1 uncultured Owenweeksia sp.
GAATCTAGGCAAAAGACAGTTCCTGAACTAACGTGAGATTTTTGCTGGTAGTTTTTTGCTTTGATGTAATAATTAGAATCGTTTTTCCAATCTAGCTTATAGCTATTCGGAAAACTTACACTCAATTCTGTAGAAATGATTTTTGTTCCGTCTTCAAAACTTATCATACCGGAAGGAACATAAGCACAAATAGCTTCTTCGCCATTTGCACTGTCGGTGTAAATAAAGTCTTGCTCAAAGCAGGTATTTAACTGCTTATTCTGACTAGCCGACTCGAAAGAAAACAGAAATATGATTGATAAGATTAAGTGCTTCATTTTAACAATTTACCCACCTGTGACAGAGACTTATTTCTAAATCCCCAACAACGCCCTGCCAATACTAAAGTAGATGAATAACCCTAGTATATCGTTGGTGGTGGTAATAAACGGACCAGTAGCCAGAGCAGGGTCAATCTTATATTTATTGAGCAACAGAGGGACAAAGGTCCCTACCAATGCGGCCACAGTAATTACCGATACCAAAGCCACGGCTACAACAATGGCCAAATCTGTGGCATACCCCAAAAACAAGCTGGATCCGATGATTAATGCTCCACAAATAACACCGTTGAGCAATCCAACCCCAAGTTCTTTAAGTAATCGGGCACCAAGGCTCCCCATGTCTGATTTCCCGGCAAGGGCCTGTACAATAATAGCGGATGACTGTACCCCAACATTACCACCCATTGCCGCTATAAGTGGAATAAAAAATGCCATGGTGGGCAATGCGGTCAATTCACCTTCAAACCTTCCAATAATAGATGCTGCCGCCAAACCTCCAAAAAGCCCGATAAGCAACCAGGGCAGTCGGGCGCGGGTGGTGGTCCAAACGGTATCATCGTGTTCCACCTCTTCTACAAGTCCGGAAGCCAGGTTATAATCCTCCTTGGCTTCCTCTCTTATCAAGTCCACCACATCATCAATAGTAATGCGGCCAATAAGCTGTCCAATGCTATTTACCACAGGTACTACCACCAGATCATACTTATCCATTAACAGCGCCACATCCTCGCCTTTTTCAGTGGCTTCAACGGAATGGACCTGTTTGGTATACACCTCCGCAATGGGAGTACGGGTACTTGTGGTCAATAGCTTTTTTAAGGATAGGGTGCCAAGCAATCGGCTTTCATCATCTACCACATAAATGGAGTGTACATTTTCCACGGCCTCGGCTTGTCTGCGCATTTCCTTTACGCATTGTATCATCTTCCAGTTCTCATTCACTTTTACAAGCTCTGTTCCCATCAAACCACCAGCGCTATCTTCAGGGTAAACCAAAAGATCTGCGATATCCTTAGCCTGATCGCGGTCGGTAATGCTGTTCATTACCTCCCTCCTCTTATCGGCATCCAGCTCATTTATAAGGTCAGCCGCATCATCAGAATCCAGGTTTTCAACCAACTCTTCGGCAATCTCCTTTCCGGAATAACCTTCCAGAATTTTTGACCGTAAATCTTCATCCAGTTCAATAAGCGCATCTGCTGCCTTATCCTCATCAATTACCTCAATCAGCACTTTCCCGGCCTCCAACGAAAGACCATCCACCACCTCGGCTATATCAGCAGGGTGCATCTCGTTAAGGTTGGCCAGGTGTTGCCCAACTTTACCGGCTTCAATGTCTTCCTCTAGTTTATCGAGGTATTCGTTTGTTACTTCAAAATTCATGATTGAAGGGCGTTTGTAATATTGATAAAGTCTTGAAGCGAAAGTTGTTCAGCGCGTTTATTAAAAAGCTCGCCACTGGTTACTTCTTCGGGCAAGTTAACTGATTTAAGAGCATTTCGTAAAGTCTTTCTCCGCTGGTTAAAAGCAGTTTTTACCACCATCTTTAATTTTGAATGATCACAGCCAAGCTCATCTTGGTCCTTTCGCCTAAGGCGTATAACCCCCGAGCGAACTTTGGGCGGTGGATTAAACTCCAACGGCTCTACGGTAAAAAGATATTCACCTTCGTAAAAGGCAGCGGTTAACACGCTGATAATTCCATAGGTTTTACTGCCAGGGCCTGCTACAATTCTTTCGGCAACTTCTTTTTGAAACATCCCTACCACCTCAGGCACCAACTCTTTTTGATCGAGAACCTTAAATATTATCTGGCTGCTGATATTATACGGGAAGTTTCCTACTACGGCCACCTGCTTTCCAAATTTATCATCAAGCGACATTTGCAGAAAATCTGCTTCCATGATGTGATCAAACCTCATGTCGAAATTGGCCGACAGGTATTCCACAGATTCC
>CAXBJE010000545.1:0-2254 GCA_963975525.1 uncultured Owenweeksia sp.
CATCACCCCAAAGGCTTTCCAGATCAAAAAACTTACGAGTTTCTGACTGAAACACATGTACCACGGTATTTACATAATCCATCAACACCCACTCTGCATTCTCTTTTCCCTCTACATGCCATGGTTTTTCGGTAAGAGTTTTTCTCACGTAATCTTCCACGCTATTGCTTATAGCTTTTACCTGTGTGTTGGATGTTCCTTCAGAAATAATGAAGTAATCGCACACAGCATTTTCTAATTCGGTAAGATCAAGGACGGTGATGTTTGAGGCTTTAAGATTTTCCATTCCCTCAATTATGGCCTCCACAAGGGCCGGGAACGCTATTTTGTTTTCTTTTTTCTTAGTCATCTACAACTTTTACTGGAGCCTGTAAAATTAGGAAATATACAGGCGGCTTAAATTATCTTCGCGCTTAAATGTCTTTAACCATCGAATCTGACTCCATGTTCATAGGGCAGCAAAGGCTGCATGTTGATGTGCTTCATTCAACTAATGACCACCTGAAAACCATAATAGCAAAGGGGGAGTCAGCAGAGGGATTGACAGTTACCACGGAATATCAAACATCAGGCCGCGGACAAATTGGCAACACATGGGAATCCAATGAAGGTGAGAACCTCCTTATGAGTGTCTATCTGACCCCTAAATTCCTCTCCGCCAACCATTATTTCTATTTAAACATGTCAGTGTGTCTTGCGGTGGTTGATGCGCTGAATTATATAATGCCCGGTTTTCAGATAAAGTGGCCCAATGACATACTTTTTGACCGAACCAAAGTGGCCGGAATCTTAATTGAAAGCACCATTTCTTCTGGAGCCGTACAAAGTTGCGTGATAGGCATTGGGGTTAACGTAAACCAACGGCAGTTTAAGGCCAAAAGCAACTTTGCTGCAAATTCGCTAAGAAACATTTTGGGCAATGAGGTAGATCGGGAATATGTATTGAGGATAGTGCTGAAGAGCCTTGAAGCCCGATATCTTCAACTAAGGCAGCGTTCGGATTTTCTTCGCTCTGATTACTTTAACGTACTGTATGGCTATCGCCAGGAAGTACCGGCCATAGTAAATGGAAGGCCCGTAGCTGCTTTAATTACCGATGTTTTAGCGGATGGTCAATTAGTGGTAATGGTAGATGGGTACCAGCAAAAATTCCTCTTCAAGGAAATCAGCTTTACCAGCTAGATGTCCTTCATTTTATCCGCCAGTACTTCAATAAAGTTTTTCAACGGACGCTCTACCATCATTCTCAACATGGGGTTAAACTGTCCCTGAAATTCAAAGTAGGCTTCACAGCTATCATCGGAGATAGGCTTAATGTTACAGGCCAGGCTAAAGTCTAGCTTGCTGCTTGCCGACTTGAATAGAATAAATTCAGGTTCTCTTTTTTCCGATAAAACCAATCTTACTTCCGGCATTCCCTTCATCCCAAAAAGGAAAGATGTTTCGTCTGCCTCAAACTTGTTTACCGAATCGGGCATAGCCTTATGGAAATTCTGAAAATCCTGTAATTGGGTGTATAGGGCTTGCGCAGATTTATTTACGGTAACCGTTTTTGATTTTATCTGGGTCATGTGTTTTTCTTTATAAGATGGGGGAAATGTGAACTAAACGGCTGGTTGCCATTCGCTGGGATTATTGCGCCAGGTACTCAGGGTTTTAAAAGTGGCCTCATCCATATACCCGTTTGATTTTACCTCTTCAAGTAAATGATGGTAGTTGCTAAGGGTTACAAGCTGGCAGTTGGCATTATCAAAATTTTCTTCAGAAACAGGAAAGCCATAGGTAAACACAGCGGCCATTCCTACTACTTTAATATCAGCTTCCCGTAGTGCTTCTACGGCTTTTAGACTGCTGCCCCCGGTGCTAATCAAATCTTCAATTACCACTACACTTTGTCCGGCATCAAGGCTTCCTTCAATTTGATTTTTACGTCCATGACTTTTGGCCTCGGGGCGTACATAAACAAAGGGGAGTCCCATTTCCTGAGCAACTAAAACCCCCATGGCAATGGCTCCTGTAGCCACACCAGCAATGGCATTGGGTGTGCCGTACTTTTCACGGATAACCTTTACCAGGCTTTCGCGAACAAAGTTGCGAACCTGCGGAAAGCTCAGGATGATTCGGTTGTCACAGTAGATTGGAGATTTCCATCCGCTGGCCCATGTAAATGGGTCTTCGGGTTGTAGTTTTATTGCCTTTATTTGCAACAGTTGCCCTGCGGTTTGGCGGGCTAATTCCTTATCAAATATCATAG
>CAXBJE010000546.1:0-2227 GCA_963975525.1 uncultured Owenweeksia sp.
CCATCCCAAAAGAAAAACTCTTGCCAGGCAAGGTTGAAAAGTACCATGGCATTTCTTCTTCCGGTAAGCCCACCAACACCTTTTGAAATAGAGTCAGGATCAGCAAAGAAAAATGCCTGGTTGTGACAACTGGAGCAGGATATGGTAAGGTCTGCCGAAAGGCGTTTGTCAAAAAACAGATGTTGGCCAAGGTCAACACCTTCAACGGTCATGGGATTATCTGCCGGAAAGTTAGGTTGTGGAAACCCCTGCGGTGTAACCCAATTATAAGGTGTGGCCCTAAACACTGGCGGCTCCGGATCAGGGTCGGGCTTGCAGCGGCTAAGCCCTGCAACAAGTATTACAATTCCTAAAACTACTGGGAGGGTGAATCTTTTCATAACTTCTTACACAATGTTACAAATTCTGTGCAAGAGATTTTGTGACCAATGTCACAAAGCCTTATTCGGCTTTGTGTTTGGCGTAGTTCTCCCATTTATCGATGAGAGCGGTCATGTCCTCTGGTAATTCCGAATCAAAACTCATGAATTCACCTGTTTTAGGGTGGGTAAATCCGAGGGTTTTGGCATGTAGTGCCTGACGTGGACAAACCGAAAAACAGTTTTGTACAAACTGCTTGTATTTGGTAAATGTGGTGCCCTTCAAAATAGTGTCACCGCCATACTCCTTATCATTAAATAAGGTATGGCCAATATGCTTCATGTGTACACGAATCTGATGGGTGCGGCCGGTTTCCAATCTGCATTCAACCAAGGTTGCATAGCCCAGACGCTTTAAAACCTTATAGTGTGTTACAGCGTGCTTGCCTTCTTCCTCATCCTCATATACCACAAATATTTTGCGGTCTTTTTTGCTGCGGCCAATGTTGCCAACTATAGTGCCTTCATCTTCCTTTATATCCCCCCAAACCAATGCCTGATAGGTACGTTTACTGGTACGCTCAAAAAACTGCCTCGCCAAATGAGCCATGGTAAATTCATTTTTCGCAATTACCATAATACCACTGGTATCTCTGTCTAATCGGTGTACAAGTCCCGGGCGGGTTTCGTCCATGCCGGGTAGGTTTTTAAAGTGGTAAATAAGTCCGTTTACCAAGGTGCCGCTGTAGTTTCCGTAACCGGGATGCACCACAATGCCGGGCTGCTTGTTCAACACAATTACATCATCATCTTCATAATGTATGTGTAATGGAATATCCTGCGGAATAAGCTCAATTTCTCTGGGAGGGTAGGTCAGTACAACCTGTACTATGTCTCCCGGCTTTACTTTATAGTTACTCTTTATGGGCTTTCCATTTACATGGATATTGCCGGCATCAGAGGCCTGTTGAATTTTATTGCGGGAAGTGTTGCGGAGTAAATTGTTTAGGTATTTATCTGCGCGGAGCGGCTTCTGGCCTTTGTCGGCCTCAAATCGGTGGTGCTCAAAAAGTTCCTCGTTATCCTGATCCTCTTCAGGATTTTCGTTTTCTTCCCTCATTATCTTTTTACCAAAATCTTTTTCACCAAAGGCGCCTTTTTGCCTGATGGATCTTCAATGCGGAGGAGATAAACTCCTGAATTAATGCCAATCCCAAATCTTATTTCAGATTCTACTATTCCGGTTTGTACCAGTTGACCCGAAAGGTTGGTGATGCTATATTTTAAACCATTATGCTCCTCGGCAGATTCAACCCTAAGGTAGTTACTTGCCGGGTTTGGATAAATGCCCAATTCCAAAGTTGGTGGTTTTACCTCTGCCACAGCAAGGTCAATAGGTTGGTAGCGCAAATAGGGGCGCATCATCAAATTGCCTTTTTGGAAAGACTCATAAAGATTGGCCTTGGTGCCAAAATATACTTTGGTTGATTTTACTGTATTTACATCAAAACCTATGGGCATACGCACATTGGTTTTTTGACGAACACCAATAAATACAGGGCCAGTTACCCAAACGGATTTATCCAGTTGGTAAGGCAACATAAAATCAGTAGATGTGTAGCGAGGGGTGTAAAGTGAGTCGGTTTCGTAAATTAAATTACCAGGCAGGTTGTTGCTATTTTCATAAATAACAATGGAGAACTGGTTTTTCTCCACATCATACTCTGATGGAAGGAAATAAAGGTATAAGCCTAAAAGACTATCGGCCTCGGCAATATCATATTTGGCAATTACAAATCCACCGCGGTTGTCACGAACCTGGTAAGCACGTTCGGCAGAGCCATCATCTAAGGCATAGTAATTTTTAA
>CAXBJE010000547.1:0-2213 GCA_963975525.1 uncultured Owenweeksia sp.
TTGGGCATTTTTTTTAGCTCCTCCACACTCACCTCTTTTACCGAATGGGATAGTAAACCCTGGAGCAGAATATCATAGGAAGAGCTTTTTACACGCTGGCCAGCCATGGTAAATACAAGTATGGATAATATAGATGCACAGGCAATCTTCATAGGATTAAGTATGACCCGCCAGTGCAAAAAATGTTCGAAATGGATATGGTAACGGCTTTTACTTAAGCAGTGTAATAGCCCCGCGTTTAGTAAGTGTTTGCGATTTTCTAAACAGTGGGTAGGTGTATTCAATGGTGTATGTATACACACCCTGATGATCGGCACCTTCGCCATCCCAAGGCACATTAAGCGAATTGCTCTCAAAAACCTTACGTCCCCAACGGTCAAAAACGCTTATGCGATAAGCAGTGATTTCTTCAGCGCAACTGGCCTGAATCAGGAATTCGTCATTTCTACCATCACCATTAGGGGTAAAGGCATTTGGTATATACATTTTACACTCTGTACAGGTGGCAGGTTCTACAAGTATAGTGTCAATGTAGCTACAGCCTGGGGTGGTAATAGTTACAGAGTATTCACCTGGTTGGGTTACAATAAAGTTCTTACCGGTAAAGCCGTTGTTCCACTCTACCGTTACATCAGGGGCACTTATGGTAAGGTCAATACGCTGATCAATACAAATAATGGTATCCTCAGGTAGCTGAGGTAAGTCGTTCTCCACTAATTCCACGTAATCAATTAGGTAGTAGGCTTCTTGTGGGTTTGAGGCATTGTTCAACGGCACAACCCTGGTGGTAATATCATCTCTGAAGTTACCGATGGTAATGAATTTTTCACCGCCCTTGGCTTTAAACACACCACAAACTGCAGTCCAGTAACTTTCGGCAATAATTTCATCAACAGCCATAATTTGAGGCTTGTAATCTAAAAGGCTGTTGTTGGGTATGGTATCAACAACCGTATCTGTTACCAGCATTCCTATTCCATTTATGCCATAGCTTTTTCCTGAACCATCGTTATTCAATGGCTTTACATAAAAGGTAACGCGATAAAATTTTCCTTTTGTTAATGGTTTTTTCAGTTTTCCGTGAAGATATTCTCTGTTGAAATTGGTGCCGTTATCACCATAAACGTTAATTCCCATAAAGCCTTCGCCATCAAATGGCAATGCACTATTGGTTGTTGTGGGGCTTCCGGGGAAACCACAGGTTTGATGGAAATAGTCAGGGGTACCAAAGTAGGTGGTCCACGGTGTGGCAATGTCCTCAATATCATTACTGATGATGGGGCAGGGGCCTACATTTTCGAAACTCCCGTTTTCAACGAGGTTTTGGCTCCAAAGTAAACTGGTACATAGAGTAAGGGCAAAAAGAGCAGCTGTTTTCATTTTCATTTTATCTGGTGCCAATATCATAAAGTCGGTCAATATCTGAAATATTGAATTAGCTAACAAGCCGTAAAAATAAGTTAAACATCGTGTAAGTTTATATTTGCGCAAAATATTCAACATGACCGAGCAAAAATACTTTGCCCATGAAACTGCTGTAATCGATGAGGGTTCTGTAATTGGAGCCGGATCTAAGGTATGGCATTTCAGTCATGTTATGAGCGGTTGCGAAATTGGAGATAATTGCAATATTGGCCAAAATGTGGTCATATCTCCAAAAGTGATACTTGGTAGTAACGTTAAGGTTCAGAATAATGTATCCATTTATACTGGAGTTACTTGCGAGGATGATGTTTTTTTAGGGCCATCTATGGTGTTTACCAATGTTATTAACCCGAGGAGTGCCGTTGGCAGACGAGACTCATACATTCCCACCAAAGTGGAAAGGGGGGTAACCATAGGAGCTAATGCAACGATTGTTTGCGGAATTACCTTAGGCCGGTATTGCTTTATTGGAGCCGGCACGGTAGTTACTAAGGACGTAAAACCCTATGCACTTATAGTTGGAAATCCTGGAAAGCAAACCGGCTGGATGAGTGAGTATGGCCATAAACTGGAATTTGATGTTGCTGGAGTTGGGGTTTGTAAGGAATCAGGAGAGAGATATCAACTGAAAAACGGCTTGGTAGAAAAGCTAACGTAGATGACTATAAAAGAAGGGGTAATTAAGTTTGGTGTGGTTGGCTGTGGCCGGATTGGTGTGAGGCATGCAAAAATTATTGCAAGAGAAGCCAATGCTGAATTAGTAGCCTTGTGTGATATTGAAACGCCAA
>CAXBJE010000548.1:0-2207 GCA_963975525.1 uncultured Owenweeksia sp.
CTTTTTCAAGGCTGGGTTTTATGCTTGCCGCCAGTGAATCTAAATAACGGGAGTCATTATAAAAGACATCCTTAATTCTCAAATTGAGTTTTGGAAACTCCCTATCGGCCACCTCACGTGCTTTTACCACAACGGTTTCATAACTACTCATGGCATAATGTGGATAAAGTGGAATCATGTACACCTCTTCCAAATCGGGATGTTGCTGCACCAAATCTCTAATACCTTGCTCAATGGATGGATTGCCATAACGCATCCCCAGGCCAACAGGTAAATCGGTATGCTTTTGCACTTCAGCCTGCAACTGCTTGCTCAGCACAATTAGCGGTGAGCCATCTTCCCACCAAATGCTTTTGTAGGCTTCTGCAGATTTGGCCGGACGGGTTTTAAGAATAATACCCTCTATAAGAGCATATCTAAACCAGTAAGGCTTATCTATTACTCTTTCGTCCATCAAAAATTCACGGAGATACTCCTTTACATCTTTTACCTCGTAAGAATCAGGAGAGCCGAGGTTTACAAGCACGATTGCTTTTTTCATTCATTGAAAGTTTAAGACTGAAGTTTAAATGGGGCGAATATTAAACCTCACATCTTTGATATTAAATACTTTTTTGGGGTAACGCCAAACTTCTTTTTAAAGGCAGCAATAAAATGGCTGGGGTTTGTATATCCTATATGATAGGCAGCATCATTTACCTTCATTGAGCCTGAGTCCAACATATGACGAGCGGAATCCAAGCGGTAATCATTCAAAAACTGAAAAACCGTTTTACCATATATATTCTTAAAACCTTCTTTAAGGCGGTATTCGTTAAGGCCAATTTCACGGGCAAGTTCTTTCAGCGTGGGTGGTTTTGACATTTGCTCAATTAGCAGCTTTTTAGCCAATCTAATTCGCTCCACATTTTCCTCATCATTCAAAAACGGGCATTGTTCCACATCCTTTCCCTCCTCTTTATTAAGATAAAGTGCCAGTATTTCATAAGCCTTAGCTTTTTCAAATACTGCCTTGGCCAAACCGTTTACATTGTTGGTAAAGAGTTGATTTACTGTAACCACCAATAAGGGATTGAGCGGGCGATCGCCATAAAACTTCTTGTTTACATTCTCTTTATTTATAAACTCAATTTCTTCAGAACCTGCCACAAAAAGGCGGTGCAGGTTTTCAACGGTTATATAAAGAAATACCAACTTTGATCCTGGGAGCACTTCAATATCCAGCGGAAGCGCCACAATAGGATTGTAAAAGAGCAAACTTTTTTCCTGTTCCAACTTCAACTTATAGTTGCCCTGATTAAATAAAAACTGGGCACCACCTTGCACGGCAAAGTAAAACTGAATCAGGCTTTGGTCTATATCCCGCTTAATCCGCAGAGGCACATCTTCGCGATTCTCAACCTTTACCATATAAAACCCTTCACCAACACAGGTATTTTCTATTTTACCTTTTGAGGTATTTTTTTTAGGATTTTCTATTTCGAAAGTCAACTCCATTAGCAAAAATCTCGTAGGTATGACAATTATCATTATTTAAAACCCGCTGCCAGCCTAACATTGTGCAAAGCTAAAACATAGCCTAAGTAGAACGAATCTAAATAAATGAATTCTGTTTATCAGGGTATTAATTATTCGTTTTGGGGTATAAACATTTTTTCAGGTAAGGTATTTTCGCAGCCTCTTAATAGTTATGAAAGACTTTCAAGTAAGTTCATTTTCAAATTTTTTCCTTGTAGGGATCGATCACAGATCGGCTACCGTTGACATACGGGAGAAATTCAGTTTAAGTGAGGCTCAGGCCAGCCACATCATTCACGACTATAAAAAGCTGGGCGGTGATGGCATAATGGTAGTTTCTACCTGTAATCGCACCGAAATTTATGCTTTCGGAAATTGCCCCAGAGATATCATCTCACTTTTCTGTAAGCATACAGAAGTGGAGGTTGAGATGTTTTATCGTTTTCAAAATATCAAGCAAAACCGCGATGCCATTGAGCACCTATTTAAGGTAAGTTCTGGTATGGAATCTAAAATTCTTGGTGATTTTGAGATTATAGGCCAAATCAAAAAGTCTTTTCAATTTGCGCGTGAGCTTGCTGCTCATAATGCGTTTTTGGAGCGCCTGGTAAACAGTGCCATCCAAACTTCTAAAAAAATTAAAAACGAAACCCAACTTAGTACAGGCGCTGCTTCTGTTGCTTTTGTGG
>CAXBJE010000549.1:0-2199 GCA_963975525.1 uncultured Owenweeksia sp.
CGAAGGAATAACTGATTTTAATACGGCTAAAAGTGCTTTAGATAATATTAGGGTTGTACCTAACCCATATTATGGTTCATCACTTTACGAAGATTCTCAGCTTGATAACATTGTTAAGATTACAAACCTTCCTGATAATTGTAAGATCAACATTTTCATGACAAATGGAACTTTGATCAGATCATTTAACAAGGCTAACTCTTTGCCATACCTAGAGTGGGATCTTAAGAATGACTTCAATGTGCCAATCGCCAGCGGTGTTTATATTATTCATATTGATGCTGGTGAGCTTGGTGAGAAAGTAGTAAAATGGATGGGTAGTATTCGTCCAGTGGATCTTAACGCATTCTAATAACATATCTGAAGAGAATGAAAAAAAGAATATCGATAAGTGTATTAGCCGCATCCCTTGTTTTAGGGGGAAGCCTATACGCAGGAAACCCTCAAAGGGTAGGACAAGCAGGAGCCTCTGAGTTATTAATCAACCCATGGGCCCGCAATACGGGTTGGGGAGGAGCAAACCTTGCTGGTGTTAAAGGCGTGGAAGCAACTTTTTTGAACATTGCCGGTACTGCTGGTATTGAGCGTACAGATGTTGCCTTTGCCAATACGCAATGGCTGGTAAACTCTGGTATCTCCATCAACTCATTTGGGTTTACCCAAAAGGTGGGTGCTACAGGTGTAATGGGGGCCAACATTGTTGCGCTTAACTATGGCGAATGGGAGATTACAGATGAATTTAACCCTGATGGTGGTATCGGAACGATTAGTCCAAGTACCATAACCATTGGTGTGAGTTACGCCCAAAAGTTTACCGAGAGTATTCAGGGTGGTGTTCACATTAAGGTATACAACTCATCCTTTACAAACCTTAGTGCCACTGCTGTGTGTTTTGATGCTGGAGTACAGTACCACACGGGTGATGAAAAGGAGCTAAAGTTTGGTGTAACTCTTAAAAACATCGGACCATCCGCTTCTTTTAGCGGTGATGGACAAGTGGTAAACCTGCCTTCGCCAACTGGGTTGTACACTCAGGCTTATCAGGAGAGGGGTTCGGATTTTGAACTTCCTGCATTACTTGCCTTGGGTGGTAGTTATGACTTTAACTTTACGGATCAGCGTTTTACACCAAGCCGCTAATAGCGTCATCATGACGGCGTTTTACCGTTGCTGCATCTTTTCAGTCTAACTCATTTGAGAAAGATCAATACGCCCTTGGTGGAGAGTATTCCATGAAGGAAATTGTACAGGTTAGAGCAGGATATACCTTCTTTGATAATAGCGATAACGAGAAGATTACAACTGTATTTACTGGTATATCAGCTGGTTTTGGGGTTAATGTGCCATTAGGTGACAATAAACTTATGGTAGATTACTCTTATCGTGATACCAAACAGTTTCAGGGTGTACACTCTATAGGTCTAACCTTCTCATTAAGGTAAGATTATTCGGTAAACAATTTTTTGTAATTTTACGACCGCAGAAAAGGCCAATTCTATAATTGGTCTTTTTTGCGTTTTATTAATATTGAGCACTATGGGAATTAATTACTATACAAAGGAAGGATTGCAAAAGCTAAAGAATGAGCTGGAGCATTTGAAGAGCGTGGAGAGACCTAGTATTTCCAGACAAATTGCGGATGCACGAGATAAGGGAGACTTATCTGAAAATGCAGAATATGATGCCGCTAAAGAGGCGCAGGGATTGCTGGAGATGAAAATCAGTAAGATGGAAGATACACTTGCCAATGCAAGGATATTGGATAGTTCAATGGTGGACACCAGCAAGGTTATGGTTCTTTCTAATGTTAAAATCAGAAACACGGCTAACAAGGCTGAGATGAAGTATAAACTTGTTTCAGAATCTGAAGCGGATCTTAAATCAGGAAAAATTTCGGTAAACTCACCAATCGGTAAAGGCCTTATTGGCAAGAAGGTAGGCGAAACAGCTGAAATTGAAGTGCCGTCAGGTAAAATGACTTTTGAGATTGTTGAAATAACACTGGATTGATATGAGCACCATCTTTAGCAAAATAATAGCAGGAGAACTTCCGGCTCACAAAGTAGCCGAAGATGATAACTACCTGGCATTTTTGGACATTAGTCCTCTAAAGGAAGGCCACACTCTGGTAATACCCAAAAAACCAATTGACTATATTTTTGATATAGCTGATGATAACTATCAAGGACTTTGGTTATT
>CAXBJE010000550.1:0-2187 GCA_963975525.1 uncultured Owenweeksia sp.
CCGGCCTTCCTGCCCTTATTCAGCCGTTTCTCCAGCTGATTCCAGGCTTGCGGACTCAGTGGCTCCTCAGCCTTTCTGATTTCATCTTGTATGTCTTTCCAGTTTTTCAAAATCCTTCTACGTCTTTCAGCTTTTGTCTTAGCAGCTTCTTCGCTCTTGTTAGTTGGCTTCTACTACTGCTTTCTGATATTCCGAGCCTTTCGCCAATTTCTTTATGGCTATATCCATCAATCTCACATAGGTTAAAAACTATTCGATAGCCTTCTGGCAAGGCGGCAATTACGGCCATAATATGGCTAACATCATGTGTACTCTCCACTTCGGGCACTTGCCTTAAAAAGTTCCTTTCGCCAGCTTCGTCTGGCTCATAAATTACCTTTCGCTTTTGATTTTCATTAAGGCACTCATTCACCATTATCTTCCTAATCCATCCTTCCATGCTTCCCTCTCCTGTATAAGTTTCCATTTTATCGAAAACCTTAAAAAAGCCTTTGTTCAATACTTCCTCCGCCAATTGCTTTTCGTGTAAATATCTCAGGCAAACCATCTTCATAACAGGGCCATATCGCTCGTAAAGCTCTTTTTGAGCTTTGCGATTATTTTTCAGGCACCCTTGTACCAGTTCATCTTCATTTGTTTTATTCTTTGGCTTCAACCCTTTGGGTATTCATTTAGTAAGACAAGTGGAAAATGCAATTCGCTGCATCGTAAGAAAAATATTTCCACAAAAGAATATAAAACAAAAAGACCCCCGCCACAGACGAGGGTCTTAAATCATAATATAAAAGTGCTTATTCTACTGCACCACAATTTTATAAGTTGCGTTTCCACCTTGCAGCAAATACAAACCCGGGCTTAAACTATTAACCCTAATAGAAGTCGTGAACTCTGGCTGAGCAACAACCTGCTCTACAACCACCCCTGCGGAGTTTATCAGTTGAAACTCGATTACTTCAGCTTCATGATTCATTATATGCAATTCGTCTTTTGCGGGATTTGGGAAGATGTCGATAAGTTGATCGTTAGAGTTTTCTAGTAAAGACACGTTCATTACAATCTGAGTTCGGGCATGATTGGTGTGCACAGCCGGCTGATAATCAAAATAGATTTCAGCATCATTATCTATAATAGAGCCGAGCGGTAACGTGTTATCAACACCAATGGTAAAGTCAATAAATCCCTGGCTTCCCAACTGATTGGCTCCACTATCGGGCAGTAGGATGTTATCAAACGTCCAAACCAAAATGTGATCATCCAGCACATTTAGGTCATAGCTATGGCTGGCGTCATTAATCTGAAGCTCCTCAATTTTAAAGTAGCTCTCCAGCGTATCAACAATCACAACCTTAAAGGCAGTATCGGTACCGGTATTCTGAAACCTAATGTGGTAATCCAAAGAAGAAAGCCCGGGACGAGCCTGCTCCACATTGGCGTTTTTGTCATTAGGGTCGCAGGCGGCCACAACCTTTACTCGCAGTGTATCCTTGTTGTTTGCCAGGTCCACATCTGCCGCGGGTCCGGTTACATTTGAGTAATATTCCAAATAGGAGTTAAGTGGGTTTTGAGTTCTGTCAATTCTAATATCTAACATCACTTCTTTTTCTGCCCTCTCGCCCAAGCCGGCAAAGCTGTAGGTAAGTACATTTCCTGAAACGCCTGCAGGTGACGGATTACTTCCCATAAATGTTACCGTAGAAGGTATCGTAATACTAACACTTACAGGATTCACCAGGCTGGCTCCCGGGTTAGATACTTTTAGCTTATACCTTTCAGTAAAACCCTGGCGGGTAAATTGTCCTCTGGAAGCACTTATGTGAGATTCAACATCAACAGTTCCATCATGGGTTAACACAAAATCTTTAGTAACGGATTGACCATTTACGATGCTTACGCTATTGGTTGTATTGCACGCTGGTACCAGATATTTATTTAGAGCAGTATAAGATTGCCCGGGGGTAAAAGTGTATGCTCCAGCAGCAAGCGCTACTTGATAATCTCCTACCCAACTTGAATTGAAACTTGCAGTTGGCCCTGCGGTTGATGTAATTCTCATATAGCCCGCTAAATCGTCAATCGAAGGCTCATAGGTGCAGTTTCCGTTTCTATCAACATAGGTTTTCCCAGACATTAGCCCATATTGACCATTAGTTTTAAAAACATAGTTGTAATACTGTCCGTTAATTTTCG
>CAXBJE010000551.1:0-2155 GCA_963975525.1 uncultured Owenweeksia sp.
TGGCTTTTTGCTGCCAGGTATGGTTGGCAAAGTTGTAAGCCCAAACAGTATTGGATGCCAATTTTTGGGCAGTACGGCCACAAACAACATAGGCCACATTATTTAGGGTGAAACTGGCTGCTCCGCTTATCCCGCTATCCGGTAAACTGGTTTTTGTGGTCCATGTGTCCAGGAGTGGGTTGTATTCCAAAACATTTCTATAAAACTTACTGCCCGAAACTCCACCAAACACATAACCTTTGCCGCCACCTGAAAAACCTGTAGCATATTGCCTATGCTCTCCATTTGGTAAAGCGGAAATGGAGCTCCATTGCTCCGTATTCATATCTAAGACTCTAAAATCACCAAAGGCTGTAAACCATGGCGAAAGCCCGGAACCACAATATGCCTTGTTACCAATTACAAAGGCCACGGCATCATCACGCTCATTACTACTAAAATTGGGGAGTTGTGTCCAGGTTTGCGCGGTGACAATCTCTGAGAGTAGGACTATATATAAGAGTATTAGTTTTTTCATGGAAAGACGAAATATAGGCATAACGCCAAAAATCAAGGCTTTGTCTAAAAAGGGGGTAAGGGTCTAAACATTTCGACTCCGCTCAATGTGACATAAAACGTTAATTTGTCACTTCGAGCGGAGTCGAGAAGTATTAAAAGTATTATCAGTTGCTATTTATCCAAAAAGGAAGAGTACATCCAAACCAGTTTTTCTTGTTCACGGATATAGTCGCTCATTAGGGCATTGGTACCTTCATCTTCAATTTCACCAGAAAGTGCCAATAGCTTGCGTTGTTTTTTGAGTAGTACCGTAAAGCTGTTCAAAATCTGCTGCACAGCTTTGTGGCCATCATTTACCTCTTTACTTTCCTTAATTTCTGATTTGCCACTGTATTCGGAATAGCAATGCTCGGGCGTATAGCCCAATGTAAGTATGCGCTCGGCTACTTCATCAATTTTTGGAATGAGGTCGTTGTATAGTTCTTCAAATTTTACGTGAAGTTCAAAAAACTTATCGCCTTTAATGTTCCAGTGATAACCACGTACATTTTGGTAAAATATGCTGTAGTTAGCCAGCAAGTCATTTAGCAAATCTGCAAGTTCACTACTCTTTGTTTTGTCAAGGCCAATAGGGCTCAAATTGCTCATTATGTCTTTTTTGTTTTTGTGATTATGACAGCTAATGTATTCAGTTGCCGTCTCGTTTTACATGATATTCATCATAACTAAAAACAGACCAAAGTGTTTATGAGCGGTCAGTTATTTTGCCCGCATTCGGTTATTCTTGGCATTGTGCTCTACCTCGGCCAGGCCAAGTTCCTCCATCAACGGTGGCATGTACATGCCAAAGCGGCCTTTAAAACCTTTTTTGAGTCCGTACCAACCGCCAATGGGGTTACTCTCTGAACGGCCCCAGTGCTCCACGGTTCCTTCTTTGGTGTCCTGCTTTTCATCCTTGCTGCCCAGCTCCATCCAGTCGCCATGGGCTTTTAGCATTTCATGCAAATCATTAATGGCGCGGGCATCGTAGTGTAAAATGGTTTTGCCCACTGTGCACACTATGATTTCCTTACCGTCCTTTTCGTCCATGTACATTTCGTAGTCCGAAGTCTGGGGAGGGGTTTTTAGTTTCCAGGGGTTGTCTTTGGTTCCCTTTTCCATGTTTATTGGTTTAAAATTTATAAAATGTGGTTGGGTATTCTTAACCACATAGGTACATAGGGCATATAGTCCTTATGACGTACAATCTATGTGTTCTATGTTCCTATGTGGTTTCAATTGCAGCGCAATGTCTTAATTCAAACACAACTTTTAGCGTAGAGGCAGTTACTTACGCCTTCTAATTCTGTATCAGCTCGGCTTCCTTTTTAAGGTCTGCCGCAAATTGCTCAAAAGCCTCATCAAAAGATGGGATGTACTTGGCATACATGGGGAACATCAGCCCACCGATTTTCTCGGTCATGCTGAAGGTAACCGTCCCGTCTTCTTTTTCACGTAGAGTGTACACACGCGCGCCCTTGCCATCGCCCCATGCCAGGCGTTCTTCAGGCTGGTATTCCTTCACTTTAAGTTTAAAGGTGCGGGTAGTATCCAATGTAGATTTTAGAAGAATCTTGTTTCCTTCTTTTGTCTGCCTAAGACCGGCGCTGGCCTTTTG
>CAXBJE010000552.1:0-2150 GCA_963975525.1 uncultured Owenweeksia sp.
GTGCTTGCCGGCCCCCATATGTGTACATCCACATCGGGGTTATACAGGGGGAGAAAAAAGCCCATTCCCATAATGTGATCGAGGTGCAAATGGGTAAGTAAAATATGAACCTCTTTGTATTTTGTATTGATGGAAACCCCAAGTCTTTGTATGCCAGAACCTCCATCCAAAATCACACAAGTATCGTTGTGCTCTACCTGAACACAGGATGTATTTCCTCCATACTTGTTCTTTTCGGGCCCCGGAGAAGGTAATGAGCCCCTGCATCCCCAAACTGTAATTTTCATGATGCGGGAGATTTCCAGAATAATGCCATGGCGCCCAGATATTGAGCTGGTCTACCAATGATGGGTATTGACGTAATTGTAATTAATACCTGTTGGTTTTTTCGGTTATAGATATATAAGCTTCCATGCGCTGGCATTTGGGTGTTTAAGGTTTGTACCAGAGGTATTTCTTCAGGGGGTATTGGGTTTCCATCAATGTCGGTTGGTGTAAAACCTGAAGCCCACTCCTCCATTGACATTACTCCTGTTTCTGCAAATCGAATTCCTAAAATTTCTTCTGCAGGCTCGTTACAAAAAAGCAGATATCCCTCCGGATCTACAAGAAACACCGCAACGCTCATGCTATCTGCAAACTGTCTGGCAAGTATAAGTTCTATCGGTTGTTGTGCCATGCATAAAGGTTTGGTGAATACATGTGCTAAATATTAATCACATGCACATCTGAAAATTACAAATTATTTAGCGTGTAAAGCGCAAAACCTTCCGAGACTTAGTAATTATCTCCATCATTTGATGGATTACGAACCAACTATGCAACAAGTCAGTTTTCAATATTTGTGTTGAAATGCGGCCTAATTAGTGGTTTCCTCCACGAATATATCACCAACAAACTGGAGAAATTTACCCAGGGCTGACACATGGATGTTCCGTGGTTACCCTATTTCCTTATCGTTCGAAGCTTTTTTAAATTGCTATCAACCTCATGGTGCGCTTCACTTTTTTCAAGTAGCGCCTGCATATCATCATTAACCCTTGTCAGCGAATACGTCTTTTGTGAATAGTAATACCAAACAGCCTCTTTTCTTAAATACACCCCAGTTGTAAATGGCGCATTGGTATACTCCGACCTAAATGCGTCATATTCAAAACCCAATACCACTTTGCCAAACAAATCCAGCATACCCATCTTCCCATTTTCTGCGGCCATAAAAAGGCTGTTGTATTGAAATTTTACGGGGTAAATAGTGTCCAAAGTACTCGGATAATATCTCTTATACCCTTTTTCGTAATCCGGGTATAACTGAATAGTACCGTACTTTCCATTTTGCCTGATGGCATATATGCCCTGACCAAGCAAGCTAATCTCACTTATTGGTAAATCATCGGCAATCAAAATTTTATCCTGGTAAAGTGTGCCCACATAGGTTTTGCCACCATAGGTTAATGTTAAGTTTTCACGGCTTAAACTTTTAAATGCTTCAACCCTGTTTACAGGATAGGTGATTCCTTTGTCGTTTATGAATTTCCAGTAATTCCCCTGCCTTTTGCCAAACACGGCATTGTTGCCTGGTGTGAAACCCACAAAGGCTACTGAATCTTCTGTAGGTGCTATAAGGTAGCTTCCATCAAGCTTTTTTACCGCTGCCTTTCCTTTGCCATAATAGTAATATACATCACGATAACGACCCATCACCTTTTGATGGGGAGGCACAAACGCATGGAATGCGCTGGTATAACATGCAAAACCATCATCACCATATACATGATAAAATTCAAGATGCTGAGTTATGTGCTTGTACTTTTGTTCAATCCTCCAGTTCCCCTTTCTGTCAATCAACCCACAGCGCTCGCCCTTACATATTATCAACACATTGCTACCGGGGTAACCATTAATTCCTTTAAGGCTGGTAAAATCTTCAATTCCGGTAGAGGTACCTTCAACCAACAGCAAACTCTTTTTACCCTCCTTTTCGGCAATCCAAACAAATTCCTGCCGCTTTAGGCTACTGTATTCAAAGGGAACAATTTGCTTTCCCCGGCTATCTATAACCCCAAATTTGTGTTGCTCGTTTTCTACCAAAAAAATGCAGCGGTTAGCCAGCGTTTGTTCCAGGCCGTTATTCAACCTGTGATGAATAAGGG
>CAXBJE010000553.1:0-2118 GCA_963975525.1 uncultured Owenweeksia sp.
CCAAATATGCCATAGTATCCATTGGGTTAGAAACCACAATGATGATAACCTCTGGCGAATGCTTAATAAGGTTTTCGGCAACAGACTTTACTATACCAGCGTTGGTAGAGATAAGCTCTTCGCGAGTCATACCTGGCTTACGCGGAATACCTGAAGTAATCACTGCAACATGGCTGTTGGCTGTTTTTGAGTAATCTTTTGTGCTACCGCTTATTTTGGTATCAAAACCATTTAGAGATGCACACTGCATAAGATCCATGGCTTTTCCTTCGGCCATACCTTCTTTGATGTCCACTAAAACTACTTCAGAGGCAAAATCTTTAATAGCGATGTACTCAGCACAACTGGCACCTACAGCACCAGCACCTACTACGGTGATTTTCATATTATTGAATGATTTAAATTATTGAATTTCATTGGGCGCGCTAAGGTAAAACTTGCCAGTTAATTAGAAGCAGAGATTGGCAAGTATTCATTATGGTAAATCAGGATTTCTTTAAGTTTGACCAAATCGTATTGCATGTTAAGAATTTTAGTTCTCACCATTTGTTGTATTGGCTTTGGCAGCGCAGCAAATGCTCAAAAAGTACTTCTCAACTTTGATGTAAATCCCGAATGGGGAAACTTTAGCGAAGTGATAGAGGTGTGGACAAAATACTTAAAGGCACCAACGGATAGTGCTGGCGCCCTATATTGGAATAAGGCCGAGGTTGCCCAATACGGCACGGAGGATTACAACCTGATGAACCATGAATACAACCCCAGTTTTCATCGGTTAATAAAAGTGTACACCGCTCAAATCCTCAGTATTACTGAAGAGGATGGCCTATATAAAATTACTACCCAGTTTTACTACCCTCGCAATGATACCCTAATGACACTTTGCATTATGAATATATATGCTAAGCGAGAAAACGGGAAATTCAAATTGTACAATGCACGAAACATCATTTTAAAAAAAGATTGGGCAACGCAAACTGTAGGTTACCTAAAGTACTACTACCCCAGTAATCATAAGTTTGATGAAGCCAGGGCATTAAAGCAAAACCTGTTTATTACCAACACCCTACCTGAACTATTTGGCTGTACGCCAGATACGGTAAACTACTACTTCGCGGAAACGCGAAAGCAGCTGGATGTGTTGAAGGGTTTTGAGTTTAACATAGGCGGCAGTGGCACCGAAAAGCCCAGTGGCAAAACAATTGGTAATTCCGTTTACACCACCGGAACCGATGAATACTACCCGCATGAGTTGGTACATGTATTTATAAACCCCATTTATCCTGATATGCACAACTGGGCATCAGAAGGCATTGCCACTTACCTTGGCGGAAGCCGTGGACAATCGCTACAATGGCACATCAACAGAACGGGTGAATACCTAAATGAAAATCCTGAAATAGATTTAAGCAATATGCTGGATTTACAAACCATGGATGAATACACAGACTACCGCTATGTGTTGGGCGGAGCCATTATTCAACTGATACACGATAAGGAAAATTGTAAAGGAGTAAAGGAGTTTTTAAGCGAAGCCACTAATGACAATAAAAGCTACTATGCCGCCATTGAAAAACATTTGGGCTGGAAACAGAATGAGATTAATAAGAAGTTTAGGAAGGCTTTGAAGGAAATGGCTGAGTAATCTTCTTATTCACTATGCCCAGGAAGCAAAATCACATCTCTAGAGTAAAACTCCATGGCGTTTTTCCCCACCCGCCAAGTGTCATAATAGGTCAAGGCGCCTGCCGAAACTGTTCCTACCAATGGTACTATTCTGGAAAAGGCTTTGCCACCTGAGGCTTTTAGAACATTGTAGCCAATTTTTTCTAAAATCTGCTTTTTGAGCTTGGGGCCAATTTGTTTTACTATGTATTGGCTGCCATGCTGTACAATCACCTCTTTTAGCGCTCCTACCCCAATCTGGCGAAACATACACCACAACATTTGCTCGCGGGTAACCAAAGAGTGCTTACCATAAGCCGCTGCAATGTTGCTTATTAACTGAGACTGAATCTGCCAAACCACGGCCATATCCGGTATCATAGATAAATACCCAAGTACACCTCCCGGTAAGGCAAGCGTTGCAGATACTGAGCTGCTTTTGAGAGCTGAGTG
>CAXBJE010000554.1:0-2115 GCA_963975525.1 uncultured Owenweeksia sp.
TGGCTCGGCCAATCTACCCTCACCTTCCAAACCACTGGCTAGTTCTCCATCCCCGGAAGGGATAAAGTGATTTCCAAATTGCTGAAGTTTTTCAATATTGGCTTTTGTTGATGGATGTTTGTACATATCCAAATCCATGGCTGGCGCAAAATACACCGGGCATTTGGCTGACATATACACCCCCATTAGTAAGTTGTCACAGGTACCATTTACCATTTTAGATATGGTATTTGATGTGGCAGGAGCAATTATCAATAAATCGGCCCAAAGGGCTAAATCCACGTGATTGTTCCACTTACCTTCCTCATCCTTCGGATCGAAATACTCCCACATTACTGGATTTTTAGATAATGTGGCCAAAGTGAGAGGGGTAACAAAAGCACGAGCCGAGGGTGTAAGTATAACTTTCACCTCGGCTCCATTTTTTATGAGCAACCTTACCAGGAAGCTGGCTTTATATGCGGCAATGCTACCCGTAACTCCCAGTAACACTCTTTTCCCGCTAAGCATATTTAGTCAGGTACTAATTCGGTATCCGAATCCTTTACCGTTCTTCTGAAATATACTTTCCCATCTTTCCACTCGGAAATAGCCATAGAAACAGGCTTAGGAAGCGCTTCGTAAAAACGAGAAACTTCAATCTGTTCCTTGTTTTCAAAGATTTCCTCAAGGCTCTCAGTATTTGTTGCAAACTCTTCAAGCTTATCGTGCAACTCAACTTTAATATCCTCTCCTATCTGATCAGCTCTTTTAGAGATGATGGCCAAAGCCTCATAAATATTGCCAGTAGCACTATCTAGAGTGTTTTGGTTTTGAGTAACCGTTGTCTTTGGGGCATCCATTTTCTTGTAATCCATACTGATTATGATTGCTGTAAATTAATGATCTGTTTTTGAATTTTTGCGTACATCTCTGCGGCCTCCTTAGCATTCTCGCTGTTGGGATAGGTTTCAATAAATTCGAAATACGCAGTTTTTGATTCTATAAATCGCTGTAATTTTTTTGACTCAATACTGTTGGCCGCCAACTCATAAGTGGCTTTTAGCCTTGAGAATAGCAACTCTTCCCTATACTGTGTATCAGGGAAATCATTTAACGTATTATTAAATGCTACTACCGCAGCCTGATAATATTCTGTTTTGTAAAACAGGTTTGCCCTTTCGTATGATTTACGCTCCAGTTTTTTTCTTAACTCTTGTATGTACTTGTTACACTCAGGCAACCTGGTGCTTTGGCGATTGGTATTTACAAAAAGCTGTAATTCATTGATAGCCTTGTACGTATAGGTTTGATCTAAACTATACACAGGGGACTCTAAGTAGTAACAGTATCCTACCATAAATGCACATTCCTCTGCATTCGGACTTTTAGGAAACGTTTTATAGAAATTTTTAAAGTGATAGGCGGCCAGAAGGTAATCCTTGAGGTGATAATTGGTAAAAGCAAAGTAATAGTAAACGTCCTGAGCTTTTTGTGTACCGCGGTATAAAGTCAATAACTCATCAAACAAAGGATAAGCCTTGTTATACTTTTCATCATCATAATATTCAACAGCTGCCTTGAATTTAAGGTCAAGGTCGGTGCTCTTGAGTATTTTCTGATAACGGCTACATGCCGAAAGCGCCACCAGGGCCGTAATAGTAAGTAATATGCGTGCTTTCATAAACAAGTGGGCAAAAGTACAAATATGGATTGAATGGGAAACGAAAATCATTCCTCATAATTATTCCTCTGTGTAACTAAACTTTTTACTTAGCCAAAATCCTTAAAAATCTGCACAGCCACTATCTTTTCTGTCTCATCAGGGTAGTTTACTACTACTGTTGCGGTCGAATTCAGCCATTCACCAACAACCCCAATTTGTTTTTTACCAAGAGCATCGATTACAGGAACGCCCAAAACATGTAGCGCTGCAGCATTACAGTATTGCTCGTATTGATTTTTAATTGGAACAACCAGTAATTTTTTACCCATAAACAAAGCTTCAACTGGAGATTCAAAGCCCGCAGAAGTGAAAATTCCATCGCAGCTGATAAAACTATTCACAAATTCTTCGTTTCCGGTGGGGATGAATGTGATGCTACCCACTTCCCTCTTATGTTTTGAGTGTTTTGA
>CAXBJE010000555.1:0-2114 GCA_963975525.1 uncultured Owenweeksia sp.
CCGCTGGTAATAGTATCGCCAATTCGGAAGTTACCTGTGTCATGAAGCCCGACAATATCTCCAGGAAAGGCCTCCTCTACAACACTCTTTTTAGAAGCCATAAATGCCGTAGGATTGCTAAATTTCAGGTTCTTGTCTTGCCTTACGTGATAGTAGTTGGTATTTCTTTCAAACACTCCCGAAACAATTTTCAGAAATGCAAGTCGATCTCGGTGTTTAGGATCCATATTGGCATGAATCTTAAAAATGAAACCAGAAAAATCGCTTTGAGAAGGTTCAATTAACACGTCATTAGCCATTTTTGGCAAAGGTTCTGGAGCAATGTCAACAAAGCAGTTTAGAAGTTCCTGCACGCCAAAATTGTTTAACGCAGATCCAAAAAACACGGGTGATATTTCACCTTTTAGATATGAGGATCTTTCAAACTCCGGATATACTCCGGTTATCAGTTCAATTTCCTCCCTTAAAGTATTGGCAGAACTTTCGCCAATATAGGATTCAATCTCAGGCTCATAAATATCTGCAATGCTTACACTTTTAGCAATTTTCTGTTTTTTTTGCTCAGTGTATAGCTGTAGGTTTTTTTCCCAAAGATTGTAAACGCCCTTAAAGTTTGATCCCATGCCAATCGGCCAACTCAGTGGGCAAACACTTAATCCAAGCTTTTCCTCAATTTCATCAAGTAGGTCAAATGCATCTTTTCCCTCGCGATCTAACTTATTTATGAACACTATAATAGGAGTGTCCCTCATACGACATACTTCTACCAGCTTTTCAGTTTGAGCTTCAACCCCCTTGGCTACATCTATCACTACAATTACACTATCTACCGCTGTTAATGTGCGGTAGGTGTCTTCAGCAAAATCTTTGTGACCAGGAGTGTCAAGGATGTTGATTTTCTTTTTACGATACTCAAATCCCATAACAGAGGTGGCAACGGAAATTCCTCTTTGCCTCTCAATTTCCATAAAATCGGAGGTAGCTCCCTTCTTTACTTTATTGGATTTTACAGCACCTGCTTCCTGTATTGCACCACCATATAACAACAGCTTCTCAGTAAGAGTTGTTTTGCCTGCATCCGGGTGGGAAATGATACCGAAGGTGCGCCTTCTGCTGATTTCTTTTTTTAACTCGCTCATAATTGGGGCGGCAAAAATAGTGATTGTTCACATTTGTATATTTGTTTAAGGGTTTTAATTAAACAGTAAACAAAAGGGAGGATCATAAATATCTAGGCCAAATGACGAAAACGTATTCGATAAAAGATTTGGAACTTATAACCGGTGTTAAGGCTCATACTATTAGAATATGGGAAAGCAGGTATAACTTAATTCAGCCAGAGCGGACCCCAACCAATATCAGGTATTACACGGACGAGGATATTAAAAAGCTCCTAAACGTTTCGGTGGTAATTAAAAATGGAATGAAAATTAGCCAGGCGGCAAAACTTACTAATGAAGAATTACTTTCTTCAGTTTCAAGTGTAGAGAGGTATCAGGACAATTTTGAAGGCCAGAGGAAAAAGTTAAAGGTGGCCATGATGGAGTATGATGAGGTTTCGATGAATAATATCATTAACTCATGTATGATTAGGTATGGCACGCTGGAAACACTTGACGGCATACTTGGGCCTTTTATTAATGAAATAGGTTTGCTGTGGCAAACCAACGCCATTGGGGTGGGGCATGAGCATTTTGTTTCGAATGTGTTGAAAGTAAAGATGATCTCATTGTTGGATAATAGTAATACACCACCTCTGGCTGCTGCGCCAAGTGTTATCTTCTTCTTGCCTTCGGGCGAGTTGCACGAGTTAAGCCTGATTTATTTGTATTATCACTGTAAGCGTGCAGGGTTCAGAACATTGTACTTAGGTCAGGATGTGCCTTTGGAATTTGTTTTTCAGGCTGCGGATATATTTAAACCTCAATATTTAGTTTCCATTTTTACTACACAACCCCATTTTGAAGACCTAGGTTATTATTTTGATAGGATTGAGGAGTTGTTTGACACACGCAAAATTCATTTTCTCCTAACCGGCTTACAGCTAATCAATGCAGAAAAAATAAATAAAAGTGCTGGGATTGAGATATTTGGAGGTGTTGGTGATCTTAAAG
>CAXBJE010000556.1:0-2107 GCA_963975525.1 uncultured Owenweeksia sp.
CTTCCGACCTGATAATACCGTTTTTAAGAATTACCGCTTTGTAAATCAGTACATCGAAAAGATGTTATGGAACTATGCCTATCTGAATCCCGGGCTAACCATAATGTTTAACGGTGATAAGTTTTATTCGGAAAACGGACTTAGAGATTTACTTCAGGATAATCTTGATGGCCCTATACTTCATGATATTATCCATATTAAAGATGATGATATTGAGGTAGCCCTTACGCATAGCGATAAAAGCCAGAGTGAGCAGTATTACACTTTTGTAAACGGGCAACATACTACCCAAGGGGGTACGCACCAGGCAGCTTTTAGAGAGGCTTTGGTAAAAACCTTCCGCGATTTTTACAATAAGAATTTTGATCCTTCAGATATAAGGCAATCTGTAGTGGCTGCTTTGAGCATAAAGGTGATTGAGCCGGTTTTTGAATCACAAACAAAAACCAAGTTGGGCTCTACTGATATGGGGCCGGATTTACCCACTATCCGCACCTTTATTAATGACTTTTTAAAAACCAAGCTAGACAACTTTCTTCATAGAAATGAAGAGATTGCCGGGGCCATTTATAAAAAGATATTACGTGCTGAAAAAGAGCGTAAAGAGCTGAGCGGTATAAAAAAGCTGGCACGCGATAGAGCCAAAAAAGCCAGTTTGCATAACAAAAAACTAAGAGATTGCCGGGTACATTATAACGATCTTAAAGATGAGCGTAGGTTGGATTCAACTTTGTTTATTACTGAGGGAGATTCGGCTTCGGGGTCTATTACAAAATCGCGTGATGTTAATACCCAAGCGGTATTCAGCTTAAAGGGCAAACCTCTAAACTGTTATAATCTCACCAAAAAGGTGGTTTATGAAAATGAGGAGTTTAATCTGCTGCAAGCTGCATTAAACATTGAAGATGGTCTTGAGGATTTGCGGTATAACAATGTGGTAATTGCCACCGATGCCGATGTGGACGGAATGCACATTCGATTATTGCTTATCACTTTCTTCCTGCAGTTTTTCCCGGAGTTGGTAAAGGAAGGGCACTTGTATATTTTACAAACTCCGCTATTTAGAGTACGTAACAAAAAGGAAACTATGTACTGCTATAGCGAAGATGAGCGCAGGGCGGCATTGTTAAAACTTGGTGCTAAGGCAGAGATCACACGATTTAAAGGATTGGGTGAAATTTCGCCA
This sequence comes from uncultured Owenweeksia sp., assembly GCA_963975525.1. GTDB lineage: Bacteria > Bacteroidota > Bacteroidia > Flavobacteriales > Schleiferiaceae > Owenweeksia. The sequence continues at coordinate 1,187 of CAXBJE010000556.1, forward strand.
GATGAATTTCAGTTTTTTATTGGTGAAGACATCAGGCTTGATCCGGTAATGCTTGGTAAAGAGGCCACTATTGATCAGTTACTTGAGTTTTACATGGGTAAGAATACCCCAGACAGGCAGAAGTTTATTATTGAGCGCCTGAGAATAGAAAAGGATGTTATTGAGGAGGAAGTTGTACCCGCAGTAGCGAAAGAGGAACTTAACGAAGAGGCAGTAAAATAGATGAGACTAAACACGCAAAGTTCCGGCCGCGTATTGCGCTTTATTTATTTACTATGCCTTTTTACATTGGCTTTTGATGTTATTATGCTAAACATTGAAGGTTCCTGGAGTAGTATTACCAAACTTTCCCCTTTTGCATTTCTTATTATCATTTTCTTGATATATCGTGGGTTACCACAGTTTATTTACGATAGTGATGGGGAGGTGCTAAACTTTACCGCACAAGAGCCTAATCTCAAGTTTTTAGGCAAAAGATTTAACGAGCATACCGAGTTTCCAAAACGGAAGCTATTAAAATACAGGGTGAGCGTATGGCCCTTTAAGCGGAGGCTTATTTTGTACATACAAAGCAAAGAAGGCGGCCCTAAGCGGGTTGGAATAAGCATTAGTTACCTCACCAGAACACAACTTCGCGACCTCAAAAGATCTCTTGATCGGGTTGTAGCAACAAATAGGGAGTAAACAGAACCATGGAGGAACTTGAAAACAACTCTTCAGAAGAAAATAATGAAGTAAACAAAGGAGTCACTGTAACCCATGTCTCCGGGATGTATGAGGATTATTTTTTGGATTATGCCTCATATGTAATTTTAGAAAGAGCAGTACCCGCCCTGGATGATGGCCTAAAGCCTGTGCAGCGAAGGCTATTGCATTCCATGCGCGAAATGGACGATGGACGCTACCATAAGGTGGCCAATG
>CAXBJE010000557.1:0-2105 GCA_963975525.1 uncultured Owenweeksia sp.
CAGGTCGTTTTATTTGATTTTAGGTGCACTTTTTCAACAACCATCCTAAAATCACCACTTTCTATTAGCCCTACTTTTAGATTGTGTACCCTTAGTAAATGAAATATCTTTGCGCCCAGTTAAAAATTTAACCTCTCAAAATTAAAATGGCTGAAATATTAGACTACCAAAACTCGGTAACTGAGCGTATTGGCAAGGAAAAAGCGGCAGCTGATTTCCTTAAGAAAATCAGTGATCTGTATCTTGACAAAGGCATCGAAACCGTATTGTTTCGCAATCAGTTGATCGATCAACGTGTAAGTGAAATATTAAACCTTCATGAATATGCACGCAAGTTTGTAGGACAGAACATCACTGTTGAAGACACACTTTCTCTACTTACTGAAATTGTTGACATCAACCTTGCACCTGCCCGTATGGACATTGGCCGCTTGGCCAGCGAGTGGTTTCAGGAAAAAGGAAACTACGCCAGTAAAAAGGCTTTCTTAGAAGATAAACTTAGCGACCTTATCGGTTCTGACAACATGCAACGCACATCACCTAAAGACGTTGTTCTTTATGGTTTTGGACGTATCGGCCGCCTAGTGGCTCGTGAGCTTATGAGCCAGGAAGGAAAAGGGGAGCAACTACGCCTGCGTGCCATTGTAACTCGTGGCGAAACTCCTGAAACTCTTGAAAAGAGAGCCTCTCTTCTTCGCGAAGACTCTGTACACGGACCATTCCCTGGTACTGTAGAAGCTGATGTTGAAAATAGCTCACTAATAATAAACGGACGCAGAGTACAAATTATCAGCGCCAAAAATCCTGAGGATATTGACTATACCGCCTATGGTATTAATGATGCCCTTGTGATTGACAATACCGGTGCTTTTAGAGATGATGTAGCCCTTGGTCGTCACCTAAAATCTAAAGGTGCTGCTAAAGTACTACTTACCGCTCCTGGTAAAAATGTACCTAACATCGTACACGGTGTAAACCAAAAGCATTATGATCCTGCAACTGTAGATATTTTCTCAGCTGCATCTTGTACCACCAACGCCATTACTCCTGTACTTAAGGTGATGGAAGATAATTTTGGTGTGGTAAAAGGACACATTGAAACTGTACACGCTTACACCAACGACCAAAACCTTGTGGACAATATGCACAGCAAATACCGCAGAGGTAGGGCTGCTGCCGTAAACATGGTAATTACCGAAACCGGTGCTGGGTCAGCAGTTGCTAAAGCATTGCCATCTCTTGCTGGTAAGCTTACTTCAAACGCTATTCGTGTTCCTGTGCCTAATGGCTCATTGGCAATATTGAATCTGGAGGTAGATAAAAACACCAGCAAAGAAGGATTGAATGAAGTAATGCGCAATGCAGCCCTTAAAGGAGACCTTGTAGAGCAAATTCGCTTTTCTATGAGCAATGAATTGGTATCTTCTGATATTGTTGGAAACTCTTGTCCATCAGTATTTGATAGCCAGGCCACCATTGTATCTGCCGATGGCAAAAACGTTGTACTTTATGTATGGTATGATAATGAGTACGGTTATACCCGTCAGGTTATTCGCCTTAGCAAGTACATCGCACAAGTAAGACGCAAGCGCTACTATTAGTAGATGGCTTCTCAATAAATGTAAAATCCCCTTCGGCTCGGCCTAAGGGGATTTTCTTTTTTCGGGTAATCCATAAAAAAAGCCGCGTAATGCGGCTTTTCAATTCTGATAAATATTATCTCTATTTCACAAAAGGGATTTTCACCACCTCTGCTTTTAGCATTTTATTACGGATATCAACGTAAATCTCGCTACCAGGAGCATTGTTTCCCATAGTTACATAACCCATACCAATAGCCTTACCAAGGCTTGGTGATTGAGTACCTGAAGTTACCACACCGATCTCCTCTCCTTTTTCATTTTTCAAAACATATCCTTGGCGTGGAATTCCCCTGTCTATCATTTCAAAACCCACCAGTTTGCGAGAAACACCATTTTCCTTTTGTGCTTTTAAAGCTTCGGAGTTGGTAAAATCCTTAGTGAATTTTGTGATCCAGCCCAGGCCAGCTTCAATGGGAGATGTGGTATCGTCAATATCATTTCCATAAAGGCAAAAGCCTTTTT
>CAXBJE010000558.1:0-2100 GCA_963975525.1 uncultured Owenweeksia sp.
GTTTGATCAGCAGCAGCGTGAGTACTTCCTGCATCAGCAAATGAAGCAAATTCAAGAAGAGCTGGGCGGAACCAACTCTGAGGCTGAGATTGAGGAAATGCGAGCCAAGGCTCAAACTAAAAAATGGAGTAAGGAAGTAGCTCAGGCTTTTGAGAAAGACCTTAAGAAACTACAGCGCATCAACCCACAGGTGCCTGAGTTCAGTATTCAGCGTAACTACCTGGAGTTTTTACTTGACTTGCCTTGGGGCGAATATTCAAAAGATTCATTTGATCTGAAAAAGGCACAGGCGGTTTTAGATCGTGACCATTATGGTTTAGATAAAGTGAAGGAGCGCATTATTGAGCACCTCGCAGTGCTAAAGCTTAAAGGCGACATGAAGGCTCCTATACTCTGCCTATACGGACCTCCCGGAGTGGGTAAAACCAGTTTGGGTAAATCTGTGGCTGAAGCCATTGGCCGTAAATATGTACGCATGTCACTAGGTGGTATGCGTGATGAGGCTGAAGTACGCGGACATCGTAAAACCTACATTGGCGCCATGCCGGGCCGTGTAATTCAAAGTATTAAAAAGGCAGAAACCTCCAATCCGGTTTTTGTACTTGATGAAATTGATAAGCTTACCAGCGGTGGGCACGGTGATCCACAATCAGCTATGTTGGAAGTGTTGGATCCTGAGCAAAACAATGAGTTTTACGACAACTACCTGGAATTGGGGTATGATTTGAGTAAAATTATGTTTATAGCCACAGCCAATAATTTAGGTTCTATTCATCCCGCTTTGCGCGATAGAATGGAGATTATTGAAATAAACGGCTATACTGTAGAAGAGAAGGTGGAGATCGCTAAAAGGCACCTCTTGCCAAAGCAGATAAAGGAACATGGCTTAAAGATTAAAGACTTTAGCATTGATAAGAAAACCCTGGAGTATGTGGTGGATAATTACACCCGTGAATCAGGAGTGCGCGGGCTGGATAAGGTAATTGCCAAGCTAACTCGCTATGCCGCTAAGAGTGTAGCTATGGAGGAAGAATATCATACGAAGCTAAAAATTGAGCATATTGAAGATATACTTGGGCCAGAGCGCTTTAATAAGGATAAATACCAGGGTAACGACATTGCAGGTGTTGTAACAGGCCTTGCCTGGACACCTGTGGGTGGTGATATACTTTTTATTGAATCATCCCTTAGTAAAGGGAAGGGCAGGGTAACCATTACAGGTAACCTTGGCGATGTAATGAAGGAATCTGCTACAATTGCCATGGCTTACCTCAAGTCTCATGCAGAGGACTTTAAGATTGATTACCGAGTGTTTGATAACTGGGATGTGAATATTCACTTCCCGGAAGGAGCCACACCTAAAGACGGCCCATCAGCTGGGATTACTATACTTACGGCTTTGGCTTCATTGTTTAGCCAACGTCAGGTTAAAAACAACCTGGCCATGACGGGAGAAATTACCCTTAGGGGAAAAGTACTTCCTGTAGGCGGTATCAAGGAAAAAATACTGGCTGCCAAGCGTGCGGGTATTAAGGAGATTATAATGAGCTCTGAAAATCGTAAGAACATTGAAGAAATCCGTGAGGACTATTTAAAGGGACTTACTTTCCATTATGTTGATACCATGATGCAGGTTATTGATTTGGCGCTTACCAGTAAGTCTGTAAAGAATGCGATAAATGTTGAGGCAGGTTTGAAAGGCAAGGAAGTGGTGGCCGAGGTAAAGTAAAATTTGAGTATTCGGATATTTGAAAATTGAAGGAGGCTGTAAATGAAACGGTCAGTTTACCTTTTTCACCTATAACTGATAACGTATAACCTCTAAAGTAATTAATCCTCCAAATCTGCGTTTCAAACCATATTTTCGCATTGTATGAAGAAACTGCTAGCTCTGTTATTGATTTCTTACAGCTCGCTCCACGCACAAATTGGTGGTACCTCAGTATATAATTTCCTGAACATCGTTCCCTCGGCCCGTGTGGCTGCACAAGGCGGCAACGCCATTGCCAACCCAGAAGCCGATCTGAACTTTGCCCTTTGGAATCCTTCTCTCCTTAATAAGGAGATGAGTGGGCAGGTGAGTATCAGTATGGTAGATTA
>CAXBJE010000559.1:0-2098 GCA_963975525.1 uncultured Owenweeksia sp.
CAACCAACACTTTCTGCCGGTGATGAGATTTCCGTAACCGGAAGTGCGTTAACGCGATATTCATCCGCCAACAGCGAAAGAACGGGGCACTTTGATATTAACCTGGGTTGGAAAAAATGGGCATCTGTTACAAGTTTTAGTTATTCAGATTTTGGAGACCTTAAAATGGGCTCTAATGGCCCAGATGATTATTTGGTGTCGGTTTATGTTTCCCGGGCTGATTCTACTGACATTGTTGTGGACAACCCTGATCCGGAAGTGCAAACCCCAACGGGTTATGATCAGTTTAACCTGATGCAGAAAATCCGCTTTAAGCCCAATGAAAAATGGGACTTTACTTATGGCTTTCATTACAGCACTACATCAGATTATGCGCGTTTTGACCGCCATCGCAGAACACGTGATGGACATCCGCGATATGGCGCGTGGTATTATGGTCCGCAGGTTTGGATGATGAACAGTTTACGGGTTGAGAATAATTCCTCAAACCCTGTTTATGATCAGGTGAGTTTGAACATAGCCTACCAACAATTTGAGGAAAGCCGAAACAGTAGAAATTTTGGTAAAACCAAATTGGAAACAAATACTGAAAAGGTAGATGCTTACTCCATAAACCTTGATTTTGAGAAGGGTGATGAAAAACCACACCGCATTTTTTATGGTTTTGAAGCGGTTCTCAATGAGGTGCAATCAACGGGTGAGGAGGTGGATATTTACACCAAAGAAACGATGCCTCTTGTTCCCCGCTATCCGGATGGTTCTAGCTGGAGCTCCTACGCAGCCTACCTTAGTTACGAATTTGTGCCCAGCGATAAGTGGGCGGTGCAAGCCGGGGCTCGCTATAATGCCTTCGCTATTTCCGCCAGTTTTGATGATCCTGCCTATAGTTTTCCTTTTCAGGATGCCAATCTAAACTCAGGTGCCCTTACGGGAAGTTTGGGTACGGTGTTTAGCCCCAGCAATAGTTTAAAAATCAGGGCCAATGTTTCCACAGGTTTTCGTGCACCTAATATTGATGATGTAGGTAAGTTATTCGAATCTGTAGATCAGGCCGTGGTTGTGCCTAATCCCAATCTAAAAGCCGAGTATGCTTATAATGCGGAGTTAGGTATAGCCAAAGTCTTTAACAGGATTTTGAAAGTAGATGCCACAGCTTACTATACCATTTTGCAAGATGCTCAGGTAAGAAGAGAGTTTACATTAAACGGCCAGGATAGTATTATGTACAATGGTGAACTGAGCCAGGTTGTGGCTATTCAAAATGCTTCGCACGCGCGGGTTTATGGTTTACAGCTGGGTGTTGAAATTAAGTTGCCATCTGGCTTTGCACTGGAGTCGGTTTATAACTTCCAAACAGGGGAGGAGGAGCTGGACAATGGCACCACAGCACCTTTGCGCCATGCTGCGCCTGGTTTTGGAACAACGCATTTAACCTTTACTCAAAACCGTGTGAGGTTGGATTTATATGCCAACTATAATGAAGAGGTGGCCAATGCTAACCTTGCTCCATCCGAACAGGAGAAAACGGAGATTTATGCAGCTGATGAAAATGGCAACCCTTATTCACCAGCGTGGTACACCTTAAATTTTAAGGGCAGTTATCAGGTAAATTCTCACTTTCAGCTTACAGCCGGCTTAGAGAATATTACCGATCAGCGGTACTTGCCCTATTCATCAGGAGTTGTAGCGGCTGGACGCAATTTTATTATGGGAATCAGAGCCAACTTTTAAGGGTTCACAATAATTTAAAATAGAAAGCCGCCACGTACAAACGTGGCGGCTTTTGAATTTAGACTATATCGCAATGTGCTATTGCTGCATTTTCAGATTGTAATCTACAGAGTGCTTTCCTGATCCGTAAATGGTAAAGAATACACAAAGTGATAATACCAGCAAAGAAGCAAACAGATTACCGGTATCCATAACCCCTATAAAGTTTACGAGTACTGCGCCTATTAACACAGGTATTTGTGCAATGGCCGCCCATCGTGTAAGCAACCCGAAAATGATTAGAATTCCACCGATGAGGTGTGCCGGAGCAACGTAATGAATCAGGATCATAAACCCTCCGAAATCTTGCAGTGGTGCCGCTACCTCC
>CAXBJE010000560.1:0-2087 GCA_963975525.1 uncultured Owenweeksia sp.
TTTTATGGTGTGGCCATTCTTGTAATGGCTTCATGCACTGGTAGCAAAACGGTAGCTACATCCAATTCTGCTTCATCTTACTACGCCACAAATCCCGATGATGCCTTTGAGATTACAAAGCATGCAACGGATAAAAAATATGGATATACAGAGAAAAATCCAATACTGGTGGGGAAAAAGGAGGGCATGGGTGGCCCTAAAGAAGAGCAAATGTTTTTGAATGCTTTAAAAGGTCCTTTAGGGCAGAATATTGGTTACCGAAGGTTAGGCAGCTGCTGCAATTTTAAAACCGATAATGGTTACATGGGTGGTGGCCTTTTAGATAAATATGAAATTATTTGGGAAGGCCAGGACGAGCCCGTGATTCTATATATCAACATGTATGATCATGGTGATATGTTTATTCCAGAGGGGTTTACGGCCGCCAATGATTAATTCTCCCACATCCCATATAATATTGGTTGGTGACTTAAGTCACATAATACACCTGCAACCCAGTTTACCTTTGGTTATGGTTTAGAAGTATATGTGTCTCTAAACCATAACCAAAAAGTAAATACATTATGAAAAAAAACATGGGAGGTAGCGATCGTACAATTAGAATAATTGTAGCCTTAATAGTTGCCGCGCTTTATTTTACAGGTACAGTATCAGGAGTAATAGGAGCAATCCTTTTAGCATTGGGAGCTATTTTCCTTGCAACAAGTTTTGTCAGTTTTTGCCCTATCTACGCCATTTTTGGCTTTAGCACCTGTAAGGTTAAAGAAGCCTAAATTCAGCTACTGCTATTTCAGTTTTTTTAGGGCTTTTAGTATTTCAGCCGGCTCAGCACGGTTGCGGTACTCGGCATCTAAAAAGGCATAGCGCACAATGCCGTTTTTATCAATAACATAGGTGGCAGCTAATGGTAATTCATTACTGTCGTCTCCATTATATTGATGTAAACCAAAAGCGGCCTGATAGATTTCTGCAACTTCTGGAGTAAGAGTGTAAACTATGCCGTACTCCTTGCCAACAACGTTGGCAACATCGCTTAATACTTCAAATTCCAATTCATGTTTCTCTGAGGTAGACATTGATTGATCGGGAACTTCTGGCGTAAGCGCCAAAAGGTTTGCACCTGCGGCTTTGAAACCGGGGAGTTCCTGCTGCAATTCGTGTAATGTAATATTACAATAGGGGCACCAGCCACCGCGATACCAGGTAAGCACAACAGGTCCTTTTTTAAGTTCGCTATATAAAGAAACCTCTTTTCCCAAGGCATTTTTAAGAGTGAAGTCTGGCGCAGTATCGCCTACCTGTATGGCTTTATCTAAGATGCCAGTGGCTACCACAGCGTCAATGCCTTCCTGGTAAATTCTCTTTTTTTCTTCTGGGGCCTTAGCGTTAAAGTCTGCTTTCTTTTTATCCAATTGCTCCTTTAGGCTCATTTTTTCTGTTGCGGTTTTTTGTGATTCAGTATTAGACTGAGCGAATGATGCCAAGCCCACTGTGAGGTTGAGCGTTAGTAAAATAATAGTTCTCTTAATCATAATAATTTTGATGATTGTACAGATTTGGAATTAAAATCTGTGTAAAATGTAATTAGAATCGTACCTTTTGCAATAGTTGTGCCACCATACTACTTCTAAAACATAGTAATTAGGGAAATGTAGGAACAGTTAGTTTCCTTCCATTAATCACTCCTTTGGCTTTGATAGTGGGCGTGTTTGGGTCTAGGGTTGCTTTATTTGTTTCAGTGCCTCCAAAATTTCCAATGGTTCAGCTCGGTTACGGTACTCGGCATCTAAATAGGCATAGCGTACCACACCGTTTTTGTCAATTACATAAGTAGCAGCAAGTGGTAGTTGGTTACTGGTGTTGCCATTATGGTCGTGCAGGTTAAAAGACTCTATATAGATAGCTGCAACTTCATCGGTAAGATCATATACAATCCCATATTTGTGTCCTACCACATTAGCAGTATCACTAAGTACTTCAAACTCCAGTTCATGTTTTTCGGTAGTTGAAATAGATTGGTCGGGTAATTCAGGTGTTAATGCAATAAGGTTGGCGCCCTCTGCTTTAAAGGCAGGTAGCTCTTGTTG
>CAXBJE010000561.1:0-2084 GCA_963975525.1 uncultured Owenweeksia sp.
AAAGGGTAAAGCGGAAGTGGAGACCATTATTAACAACAATGAGGCTCCCAACTTTGCCAATACTATTGAAGCTCTGGAGCAAAGCGGAACGTTGGTATCTCGTATTGCGGAGATTTTCTATAATCTGAACAGTGCAGAAACAAATGATGAAATTCAAAAGATAGCCCGTGATTTTTCGCCAAAGCTTACCGAGTACGGAAATGATATAATGCTGAACCCTCAGCTTTTTGCCAGGGTAAAAGCGGTTTATGACAAAGGTATGGATGGCCTTAGCGAAGAGCAGGAGATGCTCCTTACTAAATCCTACAACGCTTTTACGCGCAATGGTGCCAATCTTGGCGAAAGCCAAAAAGCTGAACTACGCGAGATTGACAGAGAACTTTCGGGGCTTTCTCTACAGTTTGGCGAAAACGTGTTGGCCGAAACCAATGATTATGAAATGATCATTAGCGATGAAGCTGATTTGGCTGGATTACCCGATTCTGTAAAGGAAGCCGCTGCTGAAACCGCCACTGAAAAAGGTTATGAAGGTAAATGGGTATTTACGCTGCAATATCCCAGTTATATTCCATTTATCACCTATGCAGATAACCGTAAGCTACGCGAGGAACTGAGCCGTGCCTTTGGAAGCAGAGCATTTAAGGATAACGAGCGCAACAACTCTGAAATAGTAAAAAAGATTGCCAAACTCCGTTATAAACGAGCTCAGCTTTTGGGTTTTGAAAACCATGCTGAGTACATGTTACAGGAGCGAATGGCCGAACGTCCTGAAAAGGTAAAAACCTTTTTAGATGATTTATTGGTTGCCGCTAAGCCTTTTGGCAAAAAGGAAGTGGAGGAGTTAGCAGCTTACGCCAAAAAGCGTGATGGCCCTTCAAAAATGGGATTTTGGTTATTACAGCGAAAAACTGAAGCAAGAGAAATTTCAGATTGATGATGATAAGCTGAAGCCTTACTTTCAATTAGAGGAGGTGGTAAGCGGTGCATTTAAAGTAGCGGAACTCCTTTATGGGATTACGTTTGAGGAGCGCAACGACATTCAGAAATATAATAAGGATGTAACTACCTACGAGGTAAAAGATAAGGATGGCGAGCACTTAGCCGTGTTCTATGCAGATTTCTTTCCACGTGCTGGCAAGCGCAATGGTGCCTGGATGACAAGCTACAGAAGCCAGAAAGTATTAGGCGGAGTAAATGTTCGCCCGCATGTGAGCATAGTGTGCAACTTTACCAAGCCCACCAAAACAAAGCCATCGCTACTTACTTTTCAGGAGGTAACCACATTGTTTCATGAGTTTGGGCATGCCCTGCATGGTATTTTAGCCAATGGCCACTATGCTAGTTTGAGCGGCACCAGCGTGTTTTGGGATTTTGTAGAGCTGCCATCTCAGGTAATGGAAAACTGGTGTTACGAGAAGGAGTGCCTGGATTTGTTCGCTAGACATTTTGAAACGGGTGAAAAAATTCCAGCTGAAATGGTGCAAAAACTTAAAGCCAGCGCCACCTTTATGGAGGGCTATGCAACTGTTAGGCAAATCAGTTTAGCGAGGTTAGACTTAGCCTGGCATGCCACCAACCCTGAAAAGGTGGAAGATGTTGCGACTTATGAGTCTGCTGTACTGAAGGAAACAGACCTGTTACCACCCATCGAATCAAATAATACGTCAACCAGCTTTAGTCATATTTTCCAAGGTGGATACTCTGCCGGTTACTATAGCTACAAATGGGCCGAAGTACTGGACGCAGATGCCTTTGAGTATTTCTCCCAAAAGGGAATTTTTAACTCTGAGGTTGCCACTAAATTCAGAAGTCTTTTAGCGGCAGGGGGTACACGCCATCCGGCTACCCTTTACAGGGAATTTAGAGGTAAAGATCCTGATCCAAAGGCCTTGTTGAGAAGGGCAGGGTTGGAGAAGGTGTAGGGGGCAAGGTTGGAAGTTGAAAGTTCAATGTTCAATGCTCAAGGTTGAATGTTAAAGGTTTACTATTTATAGTTGGATGCTTTTACCCCAGAGGGGTAATTTGTTAATTGAAAAACTATATTCTTGAATTTAAGGCACCCTGTAGGGGTGCTTTGTTTTTGT
>CAXBJE010000562.1:0-2063 GCA_963975525.1 uncultured Owenweeksia sp.
AATATCATACAATGGCTTTTTGTAGTTTGGTTTCTGCTCAAAGCAGAATTAGATCTTCAATATTTTAGATGTAGCAGTTTTGCCATCTGCAGTAGTAATTTTTGCAAAATATAATCCTGGGGCTCCTTCCAGTGATAGGTTAACTTCAGATGCCTGTACATATGAGTTAACAGACACCATTTTTCCAGTGTGATCATAAATTATTACTGTAAACTCGCTGTGTTGATTTCCAAGTGATAGCAAAACGTTTCCAGTTGTTGGAGATGGGTAAATGCTTACGTTTTCGGAAAAATCGGTTTCATTCAAACCAATGGTATTAATCGAAAAACAGACAGAGGTGTCTGTGCATCCACCCTCGGTAATTTCTGCTGCGAATGATCCGTTCATATTTGGCACAAAGCTCTGACTGGTTTCATTAGTGATAACGGCATATCCATTGGCACAATCAAGCCAGCGGTAAGTGGCACCAGCTGTATTGGCACTCAGCTGAGCACCATTTTGTGTTACTGAAACATCCACTGCATTTTTACAGTTTTTAGTAAGAGTCAAGGTTGTAGCTCCTCTATTTGCATGAGAACCAAAACTCGCTCCGTTTCCGTAAGCCCAAATCAATGTTATGGAAGATGAAGAATTTGGGAATGTGAAATAATTGGAATTGAGACCCATAAGGGTACGAGTAATCTTGGTAGTGCGTACCCCTGAGCTGCTTGATTGACCACTTTTGGAAAAGGACGAAGTAAGTTGGCTTCCACCATTGTGGTTACCTAGTTTTCTTTCTGAAATACTGCCAAAACCATCTGTAACAATACAATAGGCATTATTCATAAAAGATTGCCCGAAACCAAACGCAAACCAAGAACTGGCAGGTCCGGTCATGGTTACCTGAACCGAGTCACCAACGGGGTAGGTAGTTACGCTTATTGTCATGCCGTTTGCAGCATTTACCACCTTTGAACCTGAAAAACTCTGAGCCTGAATAGTGGAATAACCTAATAGTAGTAGAGTGAAAAGTAATGATAGCGTTGGAGTTTTGAAATTTGAGTGTAAGCGTTTCATCATTTAATTTTTGTTTTAAAAAGTGTTAGTAAATCAGTATTGTCTAATGATTCAGCATAATCTATTGCAGATGAGCCCGTTCCATCTTTTATTGTTGGATCGCATCCCAAATGGAATAGGTACTTGGCAACTTCGGTATGTTTGAAAAGTGTGGCATAAATAAGGGGGGTGGTTCCATTTTGATCGGGCTGGTCATAATCTGCCCCATTCGCGACTAAAAGAGAAACTACTTGTAAATTTCCTTTAAAAGCTGCTCCATGAATGGCGGCCCCTTGCGAGACAGTATAGTTAACGTTTGCTCCCTGCATAATCAGGAGTTTACAAACTCCAATTTGATTATTATATGCTGCTAAAATTAATGGGGAATGGCCGCTGGGGTTTAGAGCATGTACAGTGTCACTATCGTGTAAAATCATTGATTTTATGGACAAGGTATCTCCGGTTCTTGCTGCATCAAAAATGTTGCTCTGGCCATACAACCCCACGCTGAGGCATATAGCCAGACCTGTATAAAGAAATCTGATCATGTTTTCTAAAAATCTAAAATCACAAATAAAAGCGGGATAGCTTTTAAGGGTAGGGTTAGGGTAACACGGCAAACCTAACAAAAGCAACGTAAAATCTGATGGGATTATTAACTATGGCCAATAGGTGGCATCTATTACCAAAAATTATGTGAGTAGCTTTTTGGTTGTAGATGTACCGATAATTTTGATTGAAGTGAGGTCAATACCTAAAATATTAGGACTTGTAATATGGAGTAACTTGCAGGCTTCATTCAAACAAGTCGCAGAGAAAAACAACATGAATCTAGCTTTGAGTGTTTTCAATCTTAGCTCTTAATCGATCTCGTTCGTCCCGAGCCTTCTCACAATTCACTTTTTCAATTTCACATTGTTTTAAAAGGGCCTTTATCAAACCTATATGTGCGTCATGGCTATTGGGAAACTCATTTACAGCAAGTTCAAATTGGTAGATAGCATTAGTGAAGTTGTTTTTGTCGAGCC
>CAXBJE010000563.1:0-2058 GCA_963975525.1 uncultured Owenweeksia sp.
GATCTAGAGTTTAACGATTATGATTGGACATTAAAACTCGGAACTTTTTATAAGGACTAAGACTCCTTTTCACCCCAGAGGGGTGACATGTCAGTAGCCTTATCGGCAAGGTCGATAAGGCAAATGTTGGCAGACAGCACCTTAGTTTTTGGCGTGGTTTTCCTTTCACACAGAGTCATTGTGGAAAACCATGACAAAAACTACATCAATATCACGTTATTTAACTTGAGATAATAAAGACCCTGCATCGCGCAGGGTTTTTTCGTTTTTGGCAAAACAAAAACGCAACACATGGTTTTCTTGCGGAATGTGGTAAAACACGCTCAGCGGGATAGAAGCTACGCCATGCTTTATGGTAAGCTCTTTTGCAAAATCCACTTCATTTATTGTGCTTAGCGCAGAATAATCAAGCAGCTGAAAATAGGTTCCTTCAGAATGTAGGGGCTTAAATCCACTGTCTTTAATAGAATCCAGAAAAACGTTACGCAAACCTTCGTACATCGGTGAAATATGGATGTTGCTTTCATCTGCCAGATAATCAGCCATAGCGTATTGAATGGGCGTATTCACGCTAAACACCATGTATTGATGCAGCTTTCTAAATTCTGTGGTTAAAAATTCCGGGGCGGCACAATAGCCCAGCTTCCATCCGGTAACGTGTAGGGTTTTACCAAACGAGCCCACTTTAAAACTACGCTCAACCAAATGCGGGTAGCTGGAAATAGAGTGGTGCTTTTCGGTGCCAAATACAATATTTTCATACACCTCGTCCGCCAGAATAAGGATGTTAGAGGCCTTTACCAATTCCTCCAACTGCACCAAATCGCTGTGCTTTAATACAGTGGCCGAAGGGTTATGAGGCGTGTTTATTATGATAAGCTTGGTGCGGTGGTTTATCTGCTTTTTAAACGCTTCCCAGTTTATGCTGTAATCAGGATGATGAAGCTGCACAAATATGGGTACACCGCCATTGAGCTCAACCATTGGGGCATAGCAATCATAGGCAGGGGTAAAAATAATTACCTCGTCACCTTCGCGTACCACAGTACTAATGGCGGTAGCTATGGCCTGGGTGGCACCATGGGTAATGGTTATTTCTTTATCTGCATCATAGCGATGACCACTTTGCTTAAACAACATATCGCTCAATACATCCCGCAAAGGCTTAATGCCGGGCATGGGGGCATATTGGTTCCAGCCTTTTTTCATGTACTGATCTACCAGGTTTAACAAAATAGGATCGGCATGAAAATCAGGGAAACCCTGAGAAAGGTTAATAGCACTGTGTTTTTCCGCAAGGGCAGACATCACCGAAAATATGGTGGTGGAAGTGTGCGGTAGTTTGCTCTTAATGTTGTTGAACATAGGATGGGTTAATTAGCCTGTTGGCCAAAGTTGCAAGTAAACGGTATAAAGTTGCTAAAAGTTTATGGTAACCGTTGAAGCGTATTTACCTGCAATTTTACCTCTATATCCGGGTTGGAGGAGTGGAGGTGAGCCGAATCAAGTATTTAAGTTTTCGGGCGCTAAAATAGGGTTTCGCAACCATTCGCAGCCAATGATTCTATACCTCAAAAAACAAATAATTTCTGCCAAGATGTTGTGACTGGAAAGTATTCAAGACTCGGCATCAAGGGCTGTGTTAATTCTTTAATATCTTTTTTGGATAAAGTTAAAACGGTACATCAAACCTACCTTCTCTAATGTGAACAGTATCTTGGTCATCATCTACACTTAGCATTTCTACGGAGAATGTTCCGGATGCAATACGATTGATAGTATCAAATCTGGTAAAGAGCACCCATGAATTTGAATTAGAAAAAGATAAGTAAGATTTGTTATCACCTCCTGTTCTGGGAGGCAAAATTTCCATTCCAAAAAAGGAATTAGTATCAACGCTATCCAAATAAACGGTATCATTTGGATTTGTTTTATATAAATAAAATCCCATGACTTGCTTTGGGGAGTCCTCATCTTTCCTGTCATGGGTTGCTATGATTTTGAATAGATTGTTGTAGTACTCCACAAACAACACCACCGAAGGGTTGACAACACTTG
>CAXBJE010000564.1:0-2057 GCA_963975525.1 uncultured Owenweeksia sp.
AATATGGACGCATTATTAGTACTTCATCTGTGGTTGGCCTATATGGCAATTTTGGGCAAACTAACTATGTTGCTACCAAGGCTGGGGTAATTGGTATGACAAAAACCTGGGCAAAGGAATTGGGTAAATATGGAGTAACCGTAAATGCTGTTGCTCCTGGCTTTATTGCTACAGATATGGTAAAATCGATGCCTGAAAAGGTATTGAACATGATGAAAGAAAAAGCCCCGCTTGGAAGACTGGGGCAACCGGAGGACATTGCCAATGCCTATACTTTTTTAGCGTCTGATGAAGCCTCATTTATTTCGGGTACTTGCCTTAGTGTTGATGGAGCCGTAACCATATAACCCTTTATTAGTATGAGAAATGCAATGATAGCAGGCACAGGCGCTGCGGTGCCGGAACGGGTAGTTCCCAATAAATGGTTTAATGAATTGCTTGGCGAGGATGTGGATACCTGGCTAAGAGAAAATGTGCAAATTTTTGAGCGCAGATGGCTTAGGGAAGATGAAAGTGTGGCAGACCTTTGTGAGGCCGCAGCAAAGCAGGCGCTGGAAAGATCTGGCATAAATGCCGAAGAATTGGATCTTATTATCATCGCTACCGATACTCCTGAATTTATCTCGCCTTCCACAGCTACGGTTTTGCAAAACAGATTAGGCGCTACAAATGCCGGAAGCTTTGATGTAAACGCGGCATGCGCTGGCTTTGTGTCGGCCATTGATACAGGCTTCAAGTACATTCAGGCAGATAAGCAATACAACAAGATTTTGGTGATTGGTGCTTACGGTATGAGCAAGTACCTCAATCTTAAAGATAAAAAAACGGTTACCCTTTTTGCAGATGGTGCCGGGGCCGTAATACTTTCTGCCACTGACAAGCAGGATGTTGGTCAGCGGGCTTCAATGCAAATGACGCAGGGTCGGTACAATGAGTGGATGGGTATTTATGCCGGAGGTACCCGCACGACAATTACTCAAATTGTGGTGCAACGCGGTGAGCATCAGCTTCAGTTTGTCAAAAAGTTTCCGAAGGAGCTAAACCCCACTATGTGGAGTAGTATGGCGCTGGAAATGGTAAAAAAGGCCGGCCATGATATTAAGGAAGTAAAGGTGTTTTTTATGACCCAAATAAATATCAACAGCATCTTTGAAATGCTGGATATTTTAGGTCTTCCGCATGATAAGGCTATTACCATTATGCATAAATATGGATATACCGGATCAGCTGCCATACCTATGGCGCTTAATAAGGCCGCGGAAGAAGGGCTAATTGAAAGAGGAGATCTTATTGTGCTTATTGGCTCAGGTGGCGGTCTCGCTTTCGCGGGAAGTTTAGTTCGGTATTAACCATAAAAGTAACAGGCAATGTTAAAAAAAGAGTTTATACAAACCCCCACACTTAAGCAGCACATTATTACAAACAGCAGTACCTCGGCTGAGGTAGTGTTGTTTATTCATGGCAATGCCAGTAGTGGTGTTTTTTGGGAAGAGCAAATGGAACTTCTTTCAAATGATTACAGAGCATTAGCTGTTGACCTTAGAGGATACGGAGATACCGAACCTTTGGTAATGGATGCAACGCAGGGCTGTCGCCAATGGGCCACTGATATTATAGAGTTGTTGGATAAGCTGGAAGTGGATTCGTGTCACTTAGTAGGCCATTCTTTGGGCGGTTCGGCCATATATGCATTACTTGTTGAGCAGCCTCATCGCTTTAAAAGTGCGGTATTGGTAAACCCAGCATCCCCTTTTGGCTTTGGAGGTACCAAAGATGAAAAAGGGACTCCATGTTTTGATGATTTTGCCGGTTCTGGTGGGGGTACGGTAAATGCCGAATTTGCCCGTAGAATGAAAGAGGGCGATACTTCTGAAGAAGACCCACAAGCCAGTCCCCGTGTGGTGATGAATGCTTTTTATTGGAAACCACCATTTCGTGCTAAACGCGAGGAGGAGCTTTTGCAGTCTCTACTTTCTGAAAGGGTAGGTGAAAAGGCCTATCCTGGAGATTTCGAAACCTCAGAAAACTACCCCTTTGTAAAACCTGGAAAATACGGG
>CAXBJE010000565.1:0-2051 GCA_963975525.1 uncultured Owenweeksia sp.
CCACGGAAATTTTGCCCCGGGATTTTTAAATACCATACCTAACCTTACTATTGCAGCTCCGCTGGATGGACTAGGGTTAGAAACGGTGTTACATAATGCTATTTCCGGATCCGGACCGTGGGTGATTCGCTATCCAAAATCAGAATGCCAATTTTTGAGGAATACCTTAAAGGTAAAATTGGGGAAAATGCGGGAGTTGAAACCCGGCACAAAAAAAGCGATATTAAGCTTTGGCGCCATTGGCGTAAATGTAAAGGAGGCCCTTTCGGGAACACCCTACGGTCACTTTGATGTTACTTACCTAAAACCTATTGATAAGGAAGAATTATCGGCTATTGCAGCCAAGTTTGATGAGGTAATTACGGTTGAAGAAAACTCTGCAAGAGGTGGCGTGGGTGATGCAGTTAGGTCTGTTATTTCTGAGCTTGGCCTATCTCCCAAAGTGCGTAGCCTTGCATTACCCGATAAATTTATAGAGCACGGCAGCATTGATGAATTGCACCAGTTGTGCGGCCTTGATGCTAAATCTATCCTCAAATTTATTGAGCGCTGATCGAAAGGATTTTCGCCACGTACTTACCAATAATATCAAATTCCAGATTTACTGTATCTCCAGCCTTTAAGTTTTTAAAACTGGTGTGCTCATAGGTGTAGGGAATAATGGCTACAGAAAACATATTTTCAGTGCTATCAACTACGGTAAGGCTTACCCCATTTATACAGATGGAGCCTTTTTCTACAGTTACATTATTCACATTAGGGCTATAGCTAATCCAGTATTTCCAGCTACCATCCAGTTCTTCCACTTTTTCGCAAATCCCCGTTTGGTCAACATGCCCCTGAACCATGTGTCCATCTAGCCTGCCGCCTGCAATCATGCACCTTTCGAGGTTTACAATATCTCCAGATTTAAGGCTACCTAAGTTGGTGCGCTTTAAAGTTTCATCAATGGCGGTAACGGTATAATATTCTCCTTCAATTTTAACAACGGTAAGGCAGGCTCCGTTGTGGGCCACACTCTGGTCTATCTTTAATTCTGAAGTAAAAGGGCAGCTGAACGTGAAATGATGATTATCTCCTTCTTTTTCAATAGAAACCAAGTTTCCTAGACCTTCAATAATACCTGTGAACATGTTGAGATTTTATGCCATCAAAGGTACAAAGCGGTCAATAAAGAGAGTATCCGCTTATTGATTTTGGAATAGGTGTAAAAAGCCGTTGATTTCGTGAACGGTAGGCTCTGTAAAATTTAACGGGGTGAATTTGCAGAAGTAAAAGTACACTCCATCACTACAGGGTTGTCCAGAGTTTTTATCCCGTCCATCCCATCCTTTGGAAGCGAATTCTTCAATGTTGGAAGATTGAAATACCAATGTTCCCCAGCGGTTAAAAACTTGAATGTCAATCTGGCCAATGTCATTAAGAGTTACAGGCAAGAAGTTGTCATTTATACCATCTCCGTTAGGGGTAAACACATTAGGGAAAACTATATCAGGACATGATTCAATGCATAATACTTCACTAAACTCACTTTCATTAACAGTACCGTTGGGGTCGTTACCTGCATCATCAAATGCGGTTACAGCCCAACATCCGGTGATAGGCTCATCCGTTAAAAAGATGGAATTTCCGTTGGTGATCGTAACTAAGGGAGAGCTGGGCCAAGGGTCTGCTGCTAACCTTTTGAAGTAGATATTATATCCAATAATATCATTCATACAACCAGAATCCTTTGGGTTTAAGAACTCGAAATAAATGGAATCTTCAACACAGTTGTAGCCAAATTTTAAATCGGGGGGGCAAGGGCGTGTAGTGTCAATAGGAGTTCCGCAGGCAATTTGCGAATTGTTTAAAAGAGGGCTTGGAAGTGTGAAGCTCCCGGTATAAGCACCAATAGCCAAAACCTTATAGCAGTAATCCGTGCCGTTTGCCAGGTTAGAGTCTATATAGGTTTTGGAAAAGCTTTGACCAATACTATCAAACTGTCCGCTACCAGGCGAGGTTTCCCTGTAAATCACGAACTCATTGTTTTTCCAGGGGGTTACATGGGT
>CAXBJE010000566.1:0-2036 GCA_963975525.1 uncultured Owenweeksia sp.
TTCACAAATACCAATTCCTGTTGAAGCCGTAGCTAATTTCAATCTATCGGAAACAATACGTAAAGCCTCAGTTCGCTTATTAACTTTTTCTTCCAACTCACGGTTCAAAGCAATAATTGATTCCTCAGCCTCTCGCCTTTTTGCATCAACGCTATTGAGTGATTTTGCAGTATTCCAAATCAAAAACAAGCCGACAAACAGAAAAAGAATTACAAAAATGGCTATACCAAAATCCACCGCGAGCCAGTTGTTGCGAAAAGCCCAAATACCTACGGCACCAAGAAATAAGAGACTCCCTGCCAAAAAGGGAAATAACTTTCTCGCCATTAGGCTACCCACACCTTTTCCAGAAAAAAGACCACTAAGACCAATGGTATGATTGCTAAGGGATGCAGTAACAGTAATCACAAAAAAGCATACAGAGGTATGTAGTGCCATTGATACCAAAAAAGAAAGTTTATGCAAACTGGGTACGCTGTACGCATATCCTAAAATGGCCACAAGCGAAATAGCCGAGACTAAGTGTAAAAAGGCCTGGGCAATAAAACGAAATGCATATTGCCTGGACTTAAGTACCATAAGCGCCAGGCCTACCAGGAAAAAGGAAAGACCCGAACTAAATGCCATTCTACCCGGATAAATATGCCCTTTTAGTCTGGCACCATAGTCTTCCACAAAAAACTCATCCACACCCAGGTTTACATGAAAATAGTACTGGCTAACAGAAGTTAGTCCTACCAAAACTGTTAAAATGGCAAATATGTGTTTAAGCTGCACTGACCATTTCCAATTATCCAGCACCGTAAAAAGAAATGCCGTGCCTGCAAATAAGAAGCCCATGGCCGTATTCCACTTCATGCTTTCAAAGCCCGGGATTACCCTAATAATTAAGTCAGATTTTACTACCCAACCAACCATTACTGTGAAGCCTACCAGCAGTACAAAAAGCGCAACGAATATGGAGCCTATTTTTTTGAAAGACATAGATTGGTGTACAGAGTGAAAGTGGTTTTACAAAAAAACCTAAACTAATTCAGTTATCCATACTATACTTCCTACAGTTTTGCACAATTATAAATGATAGCTTGGGTGCGGGCTACTATGAAATAGTATGAACTAAAAATAACTGGACTACAACCTACTAGCCTCATCACTATTGAAAAATTACCAGCTCCGATCAAAATCGTTGTTTATATATTCTTTCCCAACAACGATTTTTGATTTCTCAGAATCGGGACAATAAAAATGGCTATTCAAATATTTCTGTAATAGAATATTTGAATAGCCAAAAAAATCATTTCAGAAAACTGTAAATACAGACCCTAAAAAAACAGGGAAAAAAGAATGTCTTCTACCTCCTTCTCCTTGGGTTTCCTCCGCCCCCACTTCTTGGTCTCGATTTACCTGAGCGTTTGTTTCTTAAATCCGGTTTAGCACCTTCTGGCTTATCGGTTGGTTCAAATCCTTCAATTACCTCATTTGGCAATCGTTGGCCTAAAAGCCTTTCAATACCTCTAACATATGCAACCTCATCTTCTGAAACCAGCGATATAGCCTCACCACTTGCCCCTGCTCTACCTGTTCTACCAATTCGGTGAACGTAATCTTCGGGCACGTTGGGTAATTCAAAATTTATTACGTGAGGTAATAATGGGATATCAAGTCCACGCGCGGCAATATCTGTAGCCACCAAAACCCTTATGTCTCCTTTCTTAAAACCATCTAAGGTTTTGGTGCGGTGGTTTTGGCTTTTATTACCATGTATGGCTGCCGAAGAAATACCGCTTTTCACAAGCTTCTCACTCAAACGGTTGGCGCCATGCTTTGTACGGGTAAATACCAACACTTGTTGCCAGTTACCTTCAGATATTAGTTTAACCGCCAATGCCGGCTTTCTTGCTTTATCAACATGGTATACCAACTGCTCTACCTTTTCGGCTGTAGTATTTTCTGGGGTTGCCTCTACCGTTGCCGGATTGTGAAGAAAGCTGCTCGCCAGTTTTTTAATATCCTGAGAGAAAGTGGCCGAAAACAAG
>CAXBJE010000567.1:0-2026 GCA_963975525.1 uncultured Owenweeksia sp.
TTTTGTTAACCGGAATCTGGTATTCCATACGTTTTAGTAAACCAGAAACCAGCTGTACTCCCTTGGCATTCACAAAAAACTTCAGCTCAAAATACTTGAGCACAGTTTGTATAAGTGAGATGAGCACCGATATGATTATGAAAAGTATAAATGCAATGGGAACGATGATCATATACTCTGCAAAAAAGAAATCTGCCTGTTCCTCTAAAAAAGGCTCAAATGGCTTAAGTAGATATTCTTCATATTGCCATAAATAACCATTGAGGATAGCAAAAATCACTAGCCCTGTACGCAGGTGATTTTCGGTTAAACCGATTTTAAACAAGTCTGCAATGCCCAATTTAACCAAGGGTTTATCCTCCGAAACATCCCAAGTGGGCTGCTCGGTTTTAACCCTCGTAGATTCTAAAGACTCATTCTCATCTTTATCTTCCGTATGCTTTTCCTTTTGGGAAACCAGGTAGCGCTGCAGCTCGCGGGCATATTTCCCCGGAAGGGCAGAAATCTCCAATTCCTTTTTGGCGCTGCCCGCTGTATCAATATTGAGGGCAACTACACCCAACAATTGCTGAATTAAGTTTTGCTTGATGTTTACCGTTTGAATCCTATCAAAAGGCACCGTAATCTTCTCTTTGCTCAACAGGCCTTTTTCAATAATAAAATTGTCATTCTCCACATAAAAGTAGAATCTACGGTACTGTAGAATAGAAATGATGAAGAACAGGGCTATCACGCCAATACCGATAGTATAGATGTCCATCCCCAGAAAGGAGGTTTTAAAACCAACACTTACCGCCACAATAGACAGTAAAATGTTTAGCGCAATGCGCATGTTTTTGAAGAAAATAACAGCAACACCAATTGGCGATTGCCGGCTCGGTTCCTCCAGTTTGAGGCTATTCATACTCCGAACTTAATTTGGTGATGAAGTCGCGAAGTTTTTGTGCCCGCTCCTTGGTAAGGCCACTTATGGATAAATCGCTGGAAGAGCCCCCTGCAGTATATACCTTTACAGAAGCCAGATCGAACAACCGTGCCAATGGCCCCTGTGTAACCTCACAATGCTGTATCCTGTTAAAGGGAATACTGGCCATGTGGAAAAAAATCAGTCCGCTTTTATAAGTGATATCCTTTTCTCGCAGCGCATAGCCTTTAATACCAAAGCCCCTTATCTCTAAAATCAAAATCAACGTAAGTAAAACCAGCCAGGGGGTAAATAACATCCATATTTTGGCTTCGGTAGAAATCATTACAAAAGTGAGCACACCGGCAGCCAGCAAAAAGAAGATACCCCAACCCAACAGCCGCATCCACAGGTAATCCTTCTCCAGTCTGTTAAATTTTACCTCCTCAATTTGAGGTAGATCTGAAGGTTCTATTTCAAGGTTTTGCAAAAGCATAAAATCAATTTCAAAAATTAACTAGTGATGTTTCGGTTTACATTTTTGTCACGGTTTTCCCGAAAAGAGGAAAACCTCACCAAAAATACCATCTGTAAATTCACTCATATACCCGCCCTTTTAGGGCGGGCTACTAATATTACACCCCTCTGGGGTTATACCCCGATTTAGAAGTAGCCCACTCTAATCATTATTTTTAGCACGGATAAACTCGAAGTACTCTTTTAGCACCTTCGGGTTTTCCAACCTTGGCGTTTTTATTTCCAAAATTCTGCCTTTTTCAGAAGCACCAAAAAATTCAGACAAAGCACTTTTTAGGTCTTTCTCGTTATCAACCGCGGCAAACTGCAAACCATAAATGTCTGCCACTCCCTTTAAATTCAGGTCATGTACCGTTTCCTGGAATGTTTCAAAACTTTCATTGTGCTCAGGCCCCTGAATAATCCTGAAAATGTTTCCACCTCCATTATTGAGAATAATAACCCTTAGGTTGGCAGGCAGTTTACTATTCCAAAAACCATTGCTATCGTATAGAAAAGCAATATCACCACTAATAAGGGTAACCATTCTGTCTGTTTGCATGGCATGACCCACTGCTGTGCTGGTGCATCCATCAATACCGCTGG
>CAXBJE010000568.1:0-2022 GCA_963975525.1 uncultured Owenweeksia sp.
CATAAAATCACAGCTAACATTTGGCTAAACGCTATTGCGTTTAGCCACGCTATAGTTTGCTTTGTGTAAATGTTTTGTAATCAAGGCTTTTTTGTCAAAGAGGCTTTACAGCTGTTCCGGTTAACCGCATTTTGCTCTGGGTTTAAATCTAAGGTGAAATCCTGAATATGAAATGGAGGTTAAGTTTTAAAGTACTCAAGATGGGTTAGGTTTACCGGTTGAGGATATGGAGGTTTGTATCTATAAAGTAGCATATAATAGGAGAACTAACTTTCTGGAAACAGGGTTTTAGCCCTCTTCTCCATTTCACCTGCTATAAATCTTCCGTTATCATCCTGCTCTTTTAGCCTGGCAATTATATTATGGTAGCTCTCTTCATCCCTGTCCTGGCTTAGTTTAAAAACCGTGTCTATTTCTGTAATCTCAATTTCAAAGGCTACTATGGCGGTCATTATCCGTTTTAGATAGTCTTTCGGCAAATTGTCAAAAGTGGTAGGTGATTGCGGATCATTTCCTTCAAAATGCAGGGAGGTCAGCCGAAGTACTTCCTCCAGTTCATCGCCCTCTAAAAACCGGATGTGGCCTTTTACATGTGCGCTCATGTAATTCCATGTAGAAGGCGTATGTGGATTGCTATACCAGGTGCCACTCACATATGTGTGTCTGCTGCTAAAAACCGCAAGTACATTTGGGTTATGCAAAAAAGCCTTGTGGTGGTCTGTATTTTTCATCAGGTGGCCGTGCAGTATTTTCCTTTCGGCTTTCTCTTCCATAAAAAGAGGCACTTGCGTAGCCACAGGATTGTGTTGTGCATCACAACCCGATAAAAAAGCAAAGGGGTGCTGTTGTATGAACTCGTTAATGGTTTGCTCGTCTTGTTCTTTGTGGTAGGGGAGGTTGTACATGGCGAAAGGTTATAAACTATTTCTTTAGGATTATTAAGCATTAAATCTACCGTATTTCCTTCCACCATTGAGCAAGTCAAAATCTACTTTTCCATAAAGGCGGCAATCTCATCAATCGCCCTTTCCGTTTCCTCTTCCTGTACAAAGTGGCCACAATGGAGTTGCAACACCTTGGCGTTGGGTAAGCGCTGTTTCCATTGGGCCAGGTATTCCATGCTAATAAATGTGTCTTCCGTTCCCCATAGTATCAGCCATTGTTTGTCTCGCAGTTTATCCAGTTGGTTCCATTGCTCTTCATACCAATCAGACGAACCTATCAACGCTTTACCAATATTGAGCAGGCCAAATCGGCTTTTCTTATTTGGAAAAGGTTTCTTGTATTGATGGTGAATTGTTTTGGACAATTTTCTTTTATCATGAAAAGCCATTTTTAATAATACGTTGGGGGAAAAGTTTGTGTTTAAGTATAAAAAGTTGCCCAGCCAGCTGTGTAAGATTCTGTCAATCTTTTGGGCTCCTTTATCATCTTTGGTGGCCCACAGCCAAGTATTAAACAATACTATGCGCTTTATCCGCTGGTGGTTTTCAATTCCTGCAGCTAAACCAATAGGGCCGCCAAAGTCGTGCACCACCAATGTAATATCCTTTAAATTCATTTTATTAATAAACTCGCTGAGGTTTTTAGCGTGCAACTGTGGCGTTCCCGCAAATGATTGTGGCTTATCAGACAGCCCAAAGCCTATATGGTCTACAGCTATACAACGGTGGTTTTTAGAAAGCTCCTTTATAAAATCCCTGTAAAGGAAGGACCAGGTGGGGGTGCCATGCACAAACAGTATTACAGGTCCCTGGCCTTCATCTACATAATGCATAGTGCCGGCTTCAAGGCTCAGGTAATTGTGTTGAAAAGGGTAAAGGCTGGTATCGAGCCAGTTTTGAGATTGGGCAAGGGTTGTCATTGTAAAAGCGATTAAAAGGGTGAATATTGATTTCATAGTTTGTAATTATGAAACAAAGGTCACCAGCTCCCACTTCTCAAATTTTGGTATAAACCAAGATTTTAGATTTGGATGCTATTAATCAGCTTACTAAAGTTGGTGGGGTTTATACGCAGGTA
>CAXBJE010000569.1:0-1999 GCA_963975525.1 uncultured Owenweeksia sp.
AGTATATACGTTAAAAAGGCACAATACCAAGCACAGTATACTTTAGCTGACTCAACCACCAAAGACTCCCTAATCAAATCCGCCAGAGCCTATTTGCTCAAAACGGTTTCTGAGGAAGTGTTTCCCAAGTGGTATGGTACCCCCTGGGATTTTAACGGAACTACCCGCAATCCCCGCCAAGGGAAAATTGCCTGTGGCTACTTTGTAAATAATGTGATTACGGATTTGGGTTTTAAAATTCCCAGGGTAAAATGGTCGCAGTCTGCCTCTGAGGTTTTTATTAAAAAGCTGGCACCAAATGATATCAAACGGTTTTCCAACAGACCCATTGAAGAGGTAAAACGGTATTTACTTAAAAGCGGAGATGGACTATATGTAGTTGGCCTGGATATACATGTGGGCTTTATTCTGGTAGAAGCGGGTAAGGCCAAATTTATCCATAGCAGCTACTATCAGCCTGATATTGGCGTAATGGAAGAAGATTTGGTTGCGGGCAATCCTTTGGGTGATTCGGATTATCGGGTAATAGGGAAACTGTTTACTGATGAAATGATGGTAAAGTGGATTAATGGAATTGCTTATTGAGCTACACTCATTACTACTGCTTTACCAAAAACTTTCCACTAACTGTTGCATCCGTAGTTACCGGAATATCACAGAAGGTGATGTAAGGCTCGCCATTTTCATACGATAGGTGAATCCATTGTTTTTCAGGAAAAGTAAAAATCTCCCATGGAGTTTGTCGCAGATGATACACCCTCATTACCACTTTTACCTCATCCGCATTTTCTGGCCTTACATCTCGCGTTGTAATAAATGTGCCCTCATTTTTCGGAATGCTATCCAGGTCAAACGTTAGGGTTACCTCGGCATTCATGCTTCCTGCCCTTATGGTATACTTTCCAAATTCGTTTATACTCCCACTAGCCCCTACATTCATGTTAACAATACCATCTGAGCTCTTAAAATTGTTTAGTGTTGGCGTACAAGTTATAGGCGCTGGCACAATATCAACATACACAGAATCTACCCATTTTTTATCGTCAATAGAAGCTCTTATCACATACCACCCTTCATGAGAGTATCTCGCCCAATCAGTGCTATAACAGCATTTACTGCCTTTAATCCCACTGGGTACGTCCATTTCGTAATAGTATCCTTCAAAGTAGTTTTCAACCTTCACCTCAAGTTCTTCGTTAAAATTTACAGGAGCATTGGTAACAGCTTTTAGGCGAAAATCCTGGTCATCTGGTCGCTTTTCTCTCCAGCCTTCAACACAGCCCGTAAAAATGAAAGGGATCAAAATCAGCAAGTATCTTAATGTCTTCATATCGTTCAATTATATAAATGGTTAATCCAGCTCCAGCTTAGTACTTATCAAGAAATCCGTGGTACCTCTACTCATTTCAAAATCACAAAGTATAAAATAGGTTTTACCGTTTTCCACCTTTACATGCACCAACTGCCCTGGCGTTCCCCAGTATAAAGTACCGCCCAGGTTCATACTTACACTTACTTCATCAGCCGTGTTAAAGCTGCTCTGCTGCCTGCATATATAAGTGCTTTCCTTATCGGGATCATTAGGGTGGCCAAAAACCATATCAAAATCTCCGGAGCTTGAATTGGCGTAAACCCTCCGCTGATCGCTCCCTTCTGATCTGCTTCCCACAAAAGAGAAATTCATGCCCACACCGCCTGTTGGAGAGGTTAGTTTATTTACATCAGGAGTACAGGAGATGGTTTCCGGAATAATATCTATCAACACCGTATCGCTGCCAATGTATCCCTCATCATCAAAAGATGATAGCACATACATACCCTCATTACTAAAACGCGCCTCAGCAATAGTGAAAGAGGCTATTTCGGATGTTCCACCACTTGGAAAAAGCATTTCGTAGTAATGTTGATCTGAATAGTTTAGCGTAGATACCGTTAGCTTTTCGCCAAAATTTACGGGTGAGTTAGTAATAACAATGGGCGCCACTCTTCTTACTTGCTC
>CAXBJE010000570.1:0-1987 GCA_963975525.1 uncultured Owenweeksia sp.
AAGGCTAATAAAAAGGCACGTGCAGCAGCTATAGAATTGGATAAGGAAGCCATCAGGGTAATAAAACTATTGGAGTTTGTAGAACCTGCCATTCAGCGAGGAAAACCTGTACGGATGAGTTTCACCATGCCGATTAATGCCAAGTTAACTTAGGTGCAAGTACAATCATACTAAATTCATTGTTCCATGAAATTATTTTTTGCGTTTGCCTTAGTTTTAATCTCTTTGGTAGGACTAGCTCAAGAACCATCAGACTCAATAAAGGAACGGCAGGACATAGGAACCGCCTTTGTGGAAAGAATTCCTGTTGCCCAAGGATGTAACGTTATTGATCCGAGCGACCAAGCAGCAATGAAACTGTGTATGCAACAATACATTTATAGCCATATTGGATCGAACTTCAAGTACCCAAAAAAGGCACGGCAACAAGCTATACAGGCTAAGATTATTGTTCAGTTTGTAATTGAAAAAGATGCCAGTATGAGTAATGTAACTATTAAAAAAGGCGCTGCTGATTTGTACAAAGATGCCAAACCAAAAGTGCTTGCCGCAGCGCAGGAACTTGACGCTGAAGCCATAAGGGTAATTGAACTTTTGAAATTTGAAATGCCGGCTACACAAAGAAGCAAACCCGTACGTTTTACATTTACCGTTCCCATAAACGCCAAACTCACCTAAGGTATACCAAAACAAAACCCTTGCTGGTGGGCAAGGGTTCCATTCCGATTACGGGGTTGCTTTATATAATGGTTTTCAAAGTCTCATAAAGCATGTGGTTTCTTTTCGTCAAGGCTAAAGCTGATGTCATTAACGCCTGGTTCTTCTTCCTCCCCTACGGGGGTTAAATCACTAAGTAGTGCTCTAAATTTATGTTTTTGGTAAAGCTCAATTTCCTCTGTATTGAAGTGGATATCATCTGAAGCCAATTCAACAATTTCTGCACTATCCGGCTCCACTCCTGCTACCTCTAGTCTGGTGTAACGAATGGTTTCTTCGGTTGTAAAAAACACATCTTCCACGCTCTGTTCTACTTCCTCTTCAATAGTGACGAGGTGATTTACCGTTGCCTTTACGCCTGTGGTATTGGCAAATAATGTAGACGTTGAAATGGCCGTGGCAAAGGCAATAGCGAATAATTTTGTTATGATCTTCATGGTATTTGGTTTTGGGGTTTTAAGTATTTCTGTTTGTTTGATGGTGTAAAAGTGCAAGGCTTTGACCAGCTACAAAAAGAGATTTCCCCAAAGCACAAACTGAAGTAGGTGAGGTGAAGATTATAGGGGGTAAATGGGGAGAGTTTTTTTTCTGCTAGCGAACTTTTCAATTAGACTCTTAAAGAAAATAAGTCCGAAACCAATTTATATTTATAATACTGAAAGCTCTTCTCCAGATTTCTGAATTAATTCTTTTGTCCTTTTTTCTTGATAAAAAAGAACGAAAAAATCAAGGCTTACAAAAAAAGAGCAACCTGATTTTTGCAATCCCCAACTGCGGCTGGGTGATCTCTTCTCCCGATAAACATCGGGACTCAGAGCTTCCCAGTCTTAGTAGGTAATAGCCGCAATCAGAACACTATTTTTTTGAATGCCGAGTTAAAAATTGCTCTGCAATTTGTGGTGTGCATATTTTTACAACACCACCAACTTTACAGGTGCTGAGTTGCGTGCTCCGGCATTCTGAATAAAGTAAACGCCTGAATCCAAAAACAACTTTTCCCTGTGTTCTCCCGGCTGCAATACCATTTGATGGATCATCTTTCCACCAAGGTTATACACCCTTAGTGTCTCAGCCTTGGCGTAGTTCCATTGCAGGGTAACTTCCGCTTTAGCGGGATTGGGGTACAATTGAAACCCATCTGTAAACAGCTGCTCCAACATCCCCACTTTATTGGTAAAAGAGATAACAATAGTGTCGTTTGCTGAACAGCCAAATTTATCCTCAGCCTGTACAAATACCGTATGAGGGCCACTTCCTGTAAAGAGGTTGG
>CAXBJE010000571.1:0-1969 GCA_963975525.1 uncultured Owenweeksia sp.
AAAGATGAGATTGATGAGATGGGATACTCGGAGAAGTATGCCTGCTTTAAGTTGGAGAACATCTTTCGAGAGGGTGGATTGAGGGGTCCAAAGAACGGTTTTCGCAAAGGTAAACAGTTATATCGACCTATTAAACTGGTCCATCGTTCGAGGGAAAAAAATAAAATTTTAGACTTGCCTTATGATCAAAATGATGGTAAAATAATTATTGGAGGAAGCTTCAATTCCTATGACGGAGTAAATACTAACAAAATAGCGCGAATCAACACAGATGGCACCAGGGATATTAGCTTTCAAACGGGTACTTTTCCAAATGCCGGATTTAATCAGGATGTAAAAGCATTGGCCTTACAGCCAGATGGAAAACTACTTGTTGGCGGAGGTTTCTCTAAATACAAAACCACCTTTGTAAGTAACCGAATTTTAAGGATTAAGCCCGATGGAGACCTTGACACCAGTTTCCTTCAAAACAATGGTTTTAATGGAGTTATAGAAGCCATCGGCTTACAAGCAGATGGAAAAATTGTTGTTGGCGGAACTTTTACCATGTTTAACACTACTGCAAGAAACAGAATTGCCCGTGTGGAGGCCAATGGAAACCTTGACCCTACATTTTACCCCGGTAGCAACGGTTTTTTTGGAAATGTTACTGAACTAATTGTGCAGGGTGATAGCCAGATTGTGGCCGCTGGGACCTTTACCACGTACAACCTGATAAATCATAAAAGGATAATAAGACTCAACCCTAATGGCACTGTTGATAACAGTATCAACTTTGGTACTGGATTTACTGATGATGTTGAAACTCTTGCCCTTCAATCTGATGGAAAAATACTGGCAGGTGGGGCTTTTACCGCCTTTGAAAGTTATGGACGTAACCGGATTACCAGAATAAACAACAATTGTGTTCCAAACCTTAAAGTGCTTAATACAGTGGCTTGCGATAGTTTTCAGTTAAACAATCAAACGTATGATAGCTCCGGTACCTATATGCAAAAGTTTACCAATGTGCATGGTTGTGATTCAAGTCTTATAGTGAACCTAACTATTAACAAGGCCGTAAGCAGTAGCCTTAATGTATCCGCCTGCGATACATTTACTCTAAATGGCCAAGGCTATGTCAATTCAGGTACATATACCCAAATTCTTAGCAGCACAGTGGGCTGTGACTCAACTATTACGCTTAACCTTATCATCACTAATAGTACCTCTGGTACAATTACCACAAACGCCTGCAAAAGCTATCAATTAAACGGACAAACCTATACTTCAACAGGTACCTATTTGCAAACATTAACAAATGGAGCGGGTTGCGACTCTATAGTTACGCTGAATCTAACAGTTATAAACCTGGATACCAGCGTAGCAAAGATTGGAAACAATACACTGGAGGCCAATGAAGTTGCTGCTACCTATCAATGGCTGGATTGTGACAATACCGCAAACCCCTTAATTGCTGGTGCTACCAGTAAAACCTTTACCCCTGCTAAAGATGGGCGGTATGCTGTACGAATCACAAAAAATGGATGTACTGAAACCTCGGGTTGCCATTTTATTAAAAAAGTAGGGCTTAAAGAAAACTTCAGTAGTACAGTATCCCTCTACCCTAACCCTGCTGGCTCAACTGTTATGCTGTATTCTAACATCCCACTAACCAATTCAACAATCAGGCTTATGACCATAGAGGGTAAGTTGATTGTTGAGGAAAAAGAAATTACAGGTAGCAGCTATTTGATAGACCTACAGGGCTACTCGAAGGGCATTTACATTGTTGAAGTAAATGAAGAAAATACAGTACTGAGGATGAGGCTTGTAAAAGAATAACCCAGAATATTGCTCAAGGCCGAACTACCGATCTCGCAGATTTGCAATCCACGCCTTATACCTAAATATAGTTTTCCCTAAATTTATCCTCCCTATCTGCTGCTGAACGTGCTAAATCCACTTTCAGTGAATCGTCAAATTTTTC
>CAXBJE010000572.1:0-1960 GCA_963975525.1 uncultured Owenweeksia sp.
AAGAAGCCTTTGGCGAATACTCATGGTATCGAGATGGTTTCAGGTTAGTGGAATCGCCCTTTGCGGGGATGGAACACCAATCGGCCATAGCGTATGGCAACGGATATAAAAATGACCTCAACCAAACAGATGACTACATCATAGTGCATGAAGCCGGACACGAATGGTTCGGGAACGCAATTACTGCATCTGACCTATGTGATGTTTGGCTGCAGGAAGGCTTTACCACGTATGGTGAGGCAATATATCTGGAAAGGCAATACGGCCACACTGCAGCAGCCTCGCACTTGCTTTTTCACCGATGGATGATTGCCAACAAGCGCCCCATGGTTGGCCCCAGAGGTAGACGGTACTTTGATTACCATGATGGCGATGTATATGTAAAGGGCGCCTGGACACTACACACATTAAGAAACACCATTGGCGATGACGAGCTATTCTTTAATATCCTTAATACATTTTATGAAGAATATAAATTAAAGGTGACCAACTCAGCCGAGTTTATTGAGGTGGTAAACCGCCTTACGGGAGAAGATTACCATTGGCTTTTTGATCAATACTTATACAAGCACAAAGTGCCTTTTTTGGAATATGAATACACAGATGAGGGCAAGTTTTATTACCGTTGGACGGAAGTAGCCAAGGAATTCAATAAACTCCCTGTAAGGATTGATTTTCCGGGGGTAAATGGAATTACCACCCTGTACCCTACTACTGAAATTCAGGTTTTTGAACCCAAGTTAAATGGTAACTTGCCTTTAGAGGCTACTATTTGGAATGATGAAACCCTGTTTGGCTTTGACAGAAATAAGAAACTGGTAAAACTTAGTAAGGAGTAATTTATGGAATGGCGTACAACATCAATGCAGTTTAAGTTACATGTCAATGGCATAGTGGTGATTACTCCGCCAGAGGATTTTGCAGGGCCGGAAACCCTCGAACATGCAATAGAAAATATAGAGTCTCGCAATGAATATGCTGAAGGTAAACTAAAAGCAGTACTCGCCCATTTACCCAACCACTACGTTAACACTGCCGCCACAAAATACTATAAACAAGAAACGCCCGATGTGCCCATAGCACTTGTTGGTGATTCGGCTTTTAAGACCATGATTGGCAATTTTATGCTCAAATTAGTTAGGCCCGGCAGGCCTATAAAACTATTTACTGAAGAAGCTGATGCAATGACCTGGCTTGAGCAAGAGTTGGGAATAACAAATCCATAAATACACCCAACTCCTTAGTCCGGTTTTTCGTTACTCCTGCATAACTTAAAGCCATTGCCTTATGAAATACCCAAAACTTAAAGCCCTACTAGGATTGTATGTGTTTATTATGGCATTGGGCTTTGTGCAAAGTTGTTGTAGTAGTGAAATGACAATAACGGGAGGCGGAGAACTTCATCCACACACTACTTTAGGTTATGAGGTTGATACAGTTACCGGGCCATTTTCATTAAGCGCTTATTTTGAAGTTGAGAGAACAACAGCCTCCAACTTCACTTCTGGATTCGCCAATTCAGCTTATGCGTTTTCCTGCGGCATTAATTATATAAATGCTCTGGAAAACAGTTTTCAACTTACTCTTGACAAGCCTTTTATATATAATGGAGATACCATTGTGGTAGGTGAAAACATTATAGAACTAGATAAGGTAATTGAACATTTTGAGGCAGAAGCTCGAGAGACAATTCACCTTTCAGAAGATTTTTTGAGAATATCTCAATTTGAGCCTGGCGCTTACACATTTACACTTAATGGCCGTACTACCGATGGCATAGACCTAATTAGCTCAGTTGAGCCTTATATAAGACTATAGTGCCTCAAAGTCTATCAATTTTCCATTATCACTTGCCGCTTTGGTTCAGGTGAAGCTCAATCTGTGCATTATTCTTATACACATTTATAGCGCACTTTTTCTATTTTGCGCTTAGCTAAACTAACGCGAAGTGATAGAAAAA
>CAXBJE010000573.1:0-1933 GCA_963975525.1 uncultured Owenweeksia sp.
GTTTCTCCAAAAGCTCACTGCCTGTTTGGGGTTATATTTTTGGGGTAACCAAGGTCTGAGATGTTTAAATCCGATGCCCTTCTAGGATTAAATGTGTTAAAAATCCAGTTTAACCTCATAGCCATACGGTTTAGCCCTACTGTGCTCTAACGGGATAAATATTGAGTAGGTCGTGAGAAAAGGGTGGTTCATAAATGAATTGCATCAAATCCAAATGATGTAAACTCTTACCCATCAACACTTCTGGCGATGTCTTGTCATGTTTATTTAGGAAATTATCATACATTTGAACCGCTTCGGCACTGAAAGTTTCAGGTTTGGTTAATTGAAGGGCTAACCAGAAACGATCAAACCTTGAGCCCGCAAGTTGGAATAATTGCGCAATTGATTAGTACGCTCCCCTTAGATGAACAGGAGGAGCTTTTGTTGTTTTTATCCAATTCAAAAGCAGGCGCGGTTTCCAAAAAACTTAGCGACAGTAAACTCCACAAGCCTTCCAAATCACAACAGATTATTGATCTGGCGTTGTCCATAAACAGACAAACCAGACAGCATCTCGATACAAATTCTTAATATTTAATGGAATAACTATCGCTCCAGTCATCAGGCAACTCAATGGAATAATCACGGATGTAAGCTCTCAACGCCTCCAGAGTTTTATGCCTCGTTATGGGCATCGTGGCAAACTCGGCCTGTTCCTTGGTCATGGTTTTTCTAAAATGAAGGTAAATATCCCTGATAAAGGTGTGCCGCAAAGCGTACAACGTATTATCATCAGTAAAGCCACAGTTGTGCTCACTATTCATGTACTCCTTACACTTCTGAAACCTTTTAGAGAAGTACCACGTGCTGTACACCTGCTTAGGGCCAGGTTTTTGGGAAGTGGTAAACAAATAGTCGTCAGGGCTTGAAGCCTCTGATATTAACTGCTGAACTATTGGCCTCAATCTGTCAATAATGGGTATCACTTCACTGGTGGCCGTTTTGGCATCTTCAGCATTAAAATAAATCTCATTACCCTTTATGTTTTTCACCTTTAGCCTCATAATTTCTATGGGGCGCAAAAATGCATAACCAATAAACGAAGAGAACATTTTGAGATAGGGATCATTCTCATCCATCCACTCTCCAATTAGAGCCATTTGTTCAGTAGAAAATGAAATATGCCTCGTTACCGACTCTCGTAAAGATGATATGCCTTTACAGGGATTTCGGAGCAGCATATCTTCCTCTTTCATTTTTTCAAAAATCCCATGTAGCTCATTCAGGTAGTTATTCCTTGTTCTGGGGCTGGCCTCCTCGCCACTCTTGCCCTTGGTTTTCTTTACATGGCGCAAAAACTCTGTTATATGCTTACGCTGGATTTTATCAACCGGCCTATTGGCCATGCCATTCTCTTCCAGGTAATCTCTAAAGGCATTTGCCTTGGACTGAAATCCTCTTAAACCGAACTTGCTTAGGTATTCACTTTTAATTCGAATCACCTCCGCGATGGCCTCACCAATTGTCCAAACCATTTTCTGAGGTTCCGATGTCTTTGGTGCAATGTCAGAATCTGCAATTGGATTTTTTGGAGTCCATCCTCGTTGCAAGAGATATTCAATGGCATCCCTAAGCAGTCCTATTTGCTTAGTGCGTTCTTTTCTATCCTTAATGCGATTAGGGGAAGTGCCATCCGGAAATTTAGATCTTCGGGCTTTTACCAGAGAATTGGTTTCATCATCCCAGTAGCGGAAGTAGACATACCACTGTTTAGAAAGATCTCCGTCATGGTCAACGATGCTAGGTTTGCGGTAGGGTTTCATTTGGTCAAGTTCCCACTTTGTCCCCACTTCTCCAAACCCGAAACGAGTAAAAACAAGTAAGGGGTTGAAAAACAACCCCTTACTGTTTGCGGAGAGAGAGGGATTCGAACCCCCGGAGGTGTGACCCT
>CAXBJE010000574.1:0-1902 GCA_963975525.1 uncultured Owenweeksia sp.
TCTACTTTTGAATGGTCCGAATAAGAGGAAAGCTTACAATGCCCTGTAGTATATTAAGTCATAATCTACAATGTTGTTTTAAGAGTTCCCCTCCCAAACAACTGTGCTATGGTCACTTTAGTTAGCCCATTGTAAACCCCTCGGATGTGAAGGTATTGGTTTATTAGTAAAATGTTTTCAGTATTGAGAAAGTGATCAATAGTTTTCTGTGCGAGCGACTTTTTGATTTAGTCACCAAGTTTCTTCAAATTACCGTTGGTAAACCAAATACAATTCCCAAATGGTTTGAATAGGGTAGTGCCTCCCCATTTTTCAACATCCCATCTTAATAAGCTTTTGTGAAAAATGACATTTCCAAATGCATAGCCCTGCGTAGAATGTTATTATTGCAGCGTGGCAAGAAAATTTAGAAATAAACCAAAAGTGCGGACTAAGTGGCGAAGGGGCCTTTTTATGGCTTGGCTGATAGGCCTGGCTAGTATTGCTATTATCTACTTTTTGGAGCCGGAATTCTACAATAGGCTTGATGGACAGCAAAATGCGAGTATTGGGGCAACTGCGGAAGGGATTGATAGCCTTAGTACGACACCTGAAGAAGTAATTGTGCCTGTGGCCCCGAGGGGAAAACTTCATAAGGATTATCTTTTAGTGCATCAGAGAGCCGCTAATCGTGCCGGTGTTGCAGTGATTAAGGATGAAACCCAACTCGAAAATTTGGTGGCTCAAAATAAACTTGAAATAGTGGAAGCGGGGGTTGGGTATACACTTGAGGATATGACGCACAGCTTTACCTACCTAACGCCAAAAGCCAAACGGGCACTCCAAAAAATAGCCCTGAGTTTTTATACCTATTCGGGAGACAGCAGTACCATTACCATTACTTCGCTTACCCGTACTGAGGAAACACAGCAAAAACTAACCAGGTACAATAGAAACGCTACGCGAGAAGAAAGCACGCATACCCGCGGGGTTAGTTTTGATATTTCATACATCAGATACAATGGCCAAAAAGATTGGAATAATGAACTTACGGAAGTGTTGGAGGGTATTTTGGCGGCTATGCAGGCAGATGGCGATATTTATGTGATTAAAGAGCGAAAGCAAAGCTGTTTTCATATTACCGCAAGAAAGTAGTGGATGGCTTCGTACTAATCCAAGTTGTATGTAGGCACCTTTATTAATCAAAAGAAAATGAACCAAAAACAATCATCAGAAACAAAGGAGCAAGAACTTCAGGAAGAAGGCAAGAAAAAGAAGAAGTCTGGAGCCGTGATGAACGCCTTGCTCTTTGGTGCTATGATTGGGATTGTGATTTATAGTGCCGTGAACAACAGCCTTGGTTTTTTTACCCTGATACCACTGTACATTATCTACAGGCTAGTTAATCAGTCAAAAAAAGTGGGGGAGTCACAAGGAGATTAGTTTTTGTTTCCTTCATGCTCTCTCATACCTTTTGGTGGGTGAGGAGGTTTATTGCCTTCCAACAGAATTCTATTTAATGCAAACTTTACAAACTCCGCAAATTGAGGTGTTTGCTCTTCAGATAGGATAGCTCTAACCTGCTCAAAGTGATTATAGGTTAGTTCCACCTTTTGCCTTTCTATATGTTGAAGCTCTGCAAGTATTTTTTCGGAATCTTGATTGTTTTCAGAATTTATAAGGCCTGCAAAATAGTGTTGAACCAACTCCTTCTGTTCATTCTCCACATCCATCATTTGTTGATGATGCTCGTTAGCCAAATCATTAAACTGAGTTTTTTGATCTTCGGTCAACTCTAGGATTTCAACTATTTTTTGTCTAAAAACCTTTGGGTTATTTCCGGGATGTGACGGTCTATGATTGACATGTTTCCCCATCACCAGAAAGGCAACCAATACCAGATTAAGTACCATTAGCACTATA
>CAXBJE010000575.1:0-1898 GCA_963975525.1 uncultured Owenweeksia sp.
TTAACATTTGACGCTTTTGATTGGTCTAAGGGCAAGCATAAAATCAACGCTTCGGCTGAATACTATACCAACTACCGCAGGGCGGAGATGACTATGTATCCTGATGAAGGAAATCAGCCGCCCATGTTTATGCTTACCTGGCCAGATGCCCGCATACATGGTATGGCGCTTGGGTTTACTGATAATTGGATGTTTGGCAAAAACCACCTTAACACTACGGTACGTCTGGATTACGAAACCTCTGGTGTGATAGATGATTTTGGACAGCTACAGTGGGAGGGGATGGGTTACGAAATGAATGGCAACAACATTTTTTTGTTACCACAATTGAGAACGGCTCTTACACATATGTTCAATAAAAAAAATGCGGTAATTGCTGCCATAGGTTATGGGCAACGCGGACCAACAACCTCTGAGATGTATGGTTTTTACCTGTTTAATGCCCATGATGGATTTGATTATCTGGGTAACCCTGATTTAGAAACTGAAAAGTTGCTAAGTACCGAAGTTGGCCACAAGCTTACCGCTGAAAAGTTTCGGTTAACATCTACAGTGTTTTTGCAACAGTATTACAATTACATATTTGGGTTAACCACCGAGTATGATGCGATGACCTGGGGAGCAAATGGAGTGCGCGAATATGCCAATATTGATGAGGCTACCTTTTGGGGAGTGGAGGTTGATGCCAGCTATACCTTCTCTAAATATTTATCCGCTTTTGGGAAAGGGGAGTATTTGCGTGGTTTTCGCCAGAGTGAAGATTTACCCCTTATACCACCTTTACAGGGAACTTTTGGGGTGAGTTATACTAAAGAAAAGTTTTCGGCAACCTGCCAAAGCCGACTTGCCGCTGACCAAAGTCATTATAATGCAGAATACGGAGATAGGTTTACCCCAGGTTATGCCCTGATTGATTTTGCAATTGGGTATAATTTACCTGTAAAAAAGGTAAAGATGGCTTTTGAAATTGCTGCCAATAACCTGTTGGATACATATTATCGTGACCACCTGAACTGGGGTGGAATACCGAGTGTGGGCCGAAATATCGTATTTAAGTTGAAGATTAATAACTAGTTCGGCAGACCTTCCAATTATGTGAGAGAACTTGAGTGTGGAAACAAATGGAAATGTAAATTTGGTTCCCACCCAACGCCTATGAAAAAGTTGTTCAGATTTTCGATTCTTACGATAATAATTGCCTTGTTGGGCATTTCCTGTTCTACTTCTAACGGTCTTAAGGGAGGCAAACAGATTAAGGTGTTTGTAAGTTTTACAGCTGATGAAAACAGAAATCCTGTTAATCCAGAAGTGGTATTGGTGAAATGTGATCAATGCAGCGAGGAAGAAAAGAAACTACTAAGTGAAGAAGCCCTTAGGGTGGTGCGTGAAGAACTCTTTACTAAGCCCAATCCAAATTTGCAACCTGGTAAGTCCTATACGTTACCAATCAATGTGGTGTACACCGATAACTTTCCTGGAAATGGTGAGATCTCAGAGTGATATATGTCACTTTACAATTTCTTTAAATTAAGGGTAGTATAGTTTTTTCCAATAATCCCCAATATTTTATTCATAACCCTCTGGTTTGTTTGCGATTATGTATTATCTCAATAAAGGACAAAACTGTCTTTTATTAATGACAAATATCATTTTTTAGGCTTGCAGGCGCATCTACCTTCGCCCTATAATTAATAAGCAATAGTACCCATGAGAAAATTAAAGCCCATAGCATTTGTAGCCATTACGGCCTTTTTTGCTGCCTGTGGAGGTGGCGGCACAGAAGAGGGGGCCACAATGAAAACCCCTGATGCAATTGAAACTGAAGCTCCCGCCAAGGCAGAGGCCATTGACCCAATGAGCACCAAAGGTGTTGGTCCGGTAACTTCTGTAACCTTATC
>CAXBJE010000576.1:0-1867 GCA_963975525.1 uncultured Owenweeksia sp.
TATTCAGGGACAGTGTTAGAATTTTGGAGGAGCGCTACTTAAATGAGGTGCTATCTGAGCAGATAAAATTCATCTATGACAGTGATACTTCTGAGGTTACTACCAAATTTGTTGATGGTAAGGCAAAATATCAAACCACAGTCTGGTTTAGTAATATAAACCCTTATTCCGAATTAAATGTGGAGTGGTATTCAAACGGCCAAGTAAGAAGCCATTGTTTTCAAAAAGGAAAAGTGGATTTCACAAAAAAAGAACTAACCTATATCTATTTCGAAAAATGTGATTATTGGGATGAGAATGGAGAATTTCAATTTAGCAAGATTAGCGACCTTGACGAATGGGAAAAAAGGATAAATACCATCAAGTTGGATGAGGATGGTAATCCAATTAAATAATATTTAACAGATTTTCGTCCCATCTTTGCAGCCCCGTTCAACTTTGAACATTCACCCTTAAACATTGAACCACCGTGGAACTCGGAAAATACAATACCCTCACCATCGTACGCCACACCAGTGTAGGCTTTTTTTTAGAAGATGAAAATGGCGATGACGTGCTGCTTCCTGTAAAGTGGGTGCCCGAAGGTGCCAAGGAAGGTGATGAAGTAGAGGTGTTTATTTACCTCGACTCTGAGGAAAGGCCCATTGCCACTACCATGAAGCCCAAAGCTATTGTGGGAGAGTTTGCTTATTTAAAGGCTAAGCAGGTAAGCCGTATTGGTGCCTTTATGGATTGGGGATTGGAGAAGGATCTTTTTGTGCCTTTTATTGAGCAGGAAGGCCGAATGCAGGAAGGCCAATGGTACATTGTATATGTGTACATTGATAAAATGACCGACCGTATTGCGGGCTCTGCCAAGATTGAAAACTTTGTGGAGAAGCGTGATATCATGCTTAAACCTGATCAGGCGGTAAGCCTGTTGATTGGTAAGCAAACCCCACTGGGCTACAACGTAATTGTAGATAACCAGTATTTGGGGCTGATCTATGAAAATGAGATTTTCAAAAATGTGTCTACAGGTGATCGTACCACAGGTTATGTAAAAAACATTCGCGAAGACGATAAAATTGACATCATACTTCAAAAGCCCGGTTATGCCGCTGTGGAGCCCAATGCCCAGCGGATTCTGGAAATCTTAAAAGCCAATGACGGGTATTTAGACTTAAACGATAAGAGTGATCCGGATGAAATCTCCCGCAGACTGGAGATGAGCAAAAAAACCTTTAAAAAAGCCATTGGTGGCCTTTTCAGGCAAAAGCTGATTACAATTGAAGATGATGGTGTAAGGCTAGTGAGGTCGTTTTCTTAAACAGATTACGGGCGCTTTATTCTCTACAAACTGATAAAGGCTTAGCAATTGGATCTCAATTCAAGCTATCCATAAATTTTATAAATCCACCTCCCCCTTTGGGTATCTCCGCCAGCGGAGGATAAAGAATTTAATTTATTATGATTCTTCCCGAATGTAGTTGTTGGTCAACCTTTAGAGAATAAAAATAAACTCCCGCAGCAACGCTTTCACCTTTATCATTTTTGCGATTCCATTCCACTTGGTGGCTTCCCTCCTGTTTTGAGCTTTGCTCCAATTGCCTGATTAATTTGCCTTGGGCATCATAAATAAAGAGGTTTACAAAGGCATCACTTTCTAAAGTGTATGTAAGGTTTACTGTGCCAGACGATGGATTTGGAAATACACTAACCGCTGACGAGCCGTTGGTTGGGTGTTCATCAAGTCCAACAGGGTTTATTTGCATTAGGCTGTCAATATTCACCAATTCATCTCCCGGCAGGTATCCCATGTAGTGGAAATAGAAAATGAACATTTCGCTGGTGGTGTTAAGCCCGGCACACACCTTTTGTGGCGGGG
>CAXBJE010000577.1:0-1838 GCA_963975525.1 uncultured Owenweeksia sp.
TTAATCTACTATATTTCAACCCCGTTTCGGTTTAGCCGATACGGGGTTTTTTGTTTTTTGACGAATAGCTTACTCTTCATTTATCCGTTAAAACTAACTTAGCTCACAAATCTGTTGTATGAACATTATACTCTTTGATACTGAGGTGCGCGATCACCTTTTGCCATTTACGTTTACACGCCCGGTTTCTGAAATCCGAATTGGGATAAGAACAATTCGTGAAAAGTGGGAGGCCGTTTTGGCGGGAAGTTTTTCGTGGAAAACGGAGGACTATTTAAGTGGCAAATTCCCGATGGCTAGCGGTTCAGAAAATCTGATCATTAATGCTGCCGTTTGCCCTAATGCTAAGTTGGCTGCAGCAGTAGATGACCTAAGAATAGGGCAACAGCTTAAAGCCGGAGATTTAGTTTTGGCTCAACGTGTGGTTGGAACTTTTGAGAGTTGGAAAGATGCTGAGGTAATAGAGTTTGAGGGTGAGTTCAATTATATAGATCGCCCGTGGAAAATATTTTCATTGAACGGTGCTGAGTTAGAGTATGATTTTGAAGAAATAACCAGAGGTCGTACTTCACAAAAGCTTAGCAGCACCAACACTGTATTGGGTAATCGAATTTTTGTTGAAGAAGGTGTGGAAGCCGAATGTTCAGTGTTTAACACTACAACAGGCCCAATTTATCTGGGTAAGGATTCTTCTGTTTTAGAGGGAAGTGTAATCCGTGGTGGATTGGCGCTTTGTGAGCATTCGCAAATAAAACTTGGCGCTAAAATTTACGGACCAACTACAGTTGGCCCTCATAGCAAAGTTGGAGGTGAGGTAAACAACTCTGTAATATTTGGTTATAGTAATAAAGGTCACGATGGCTTTTTAGGGAATTCCGTACTTGGTGAGTGGTGCAACCTTGGGGCTGATACCAACAACTCCAACCTAAAGAATAATTATGATGAGGTTAAAATATGGAGCTACCCTAAAGGTGGCTTTGTGCGCACGGGCCTTCAGTTTTGTGGTCTTATGATGGGCGACCATTCCAAATGTGGTATCAACACCATGTTTAACACGGGTACCGTGGTAGGGGTAAGTGCCAATATATATGGAGGGGGTTTTCCAAGAAATTATATTCCGTCCTATAGTTGGGGAGGTTCAGGTGGTTTCACCGATTACAATCTGCAAAAAGCCATTGATACTGCAGCTCGCGTAATGAGCCGCAGGGGGCTGGAGCCTGATGAAAACGACAAGGCCATTTTTAAGCACATATACGATCTGACATCAGGTGCACGATAAGTCCTAAGCACTCGTTTGGCATATCTATTGACTTATTACGCCCCTTGAGAAAATAAACGCCATGTGATGACATTATGGCTCAAAATACTTAGATGAGATCCAAAGAAATTTTTGATATAGACAGCCTGTCACTCGATAATGTTATGAATGAGGATACCGAGTTTATTCCATTGATGACTAACGAGGACGAGGACAATATGGATAAGGAAGAGATTCCTGAAGTCCTTCCGCTTTTACCATTAAGAAATACCGTTTTGTTTCCCGGAGTTGTGATTCCTATCACAGCCGGTCGCGATAAATCCATAAAATTATTACAGCAAGCCAATAAGGAGAAATCGCTTATTGGAGTGGTGAGCCAGGTTGACGCTGAAAACGAAGAGCCTGGTAAGGATGACATTTTTAGAGTTGGTACGGTAGCCCGCATCATTCGTATGTTTAAAATGCCTGATGGAAATACCACCGTTATTATTCAGGGTAAAAAGCGCTTTGAAATTGAGGAGGTAACCGAGGAGGAGCCATACATGAAGGCCCGGGTTAACATTATTGCTGAGAACAAGGG
>CAXBJE010000578.1:0-1824 GCA_963975525.1 uncultured Owenweeksia sp.
GTTTTCCAGCAAAGTATCCTCCTTCCAGTCAATTTTAAGCTCTTTTCCCTTTTGTGTGATGTTTGGTTTGTTTTTTAGCGGGGGTGAAAAGCTGATTTGCTGCGCTGCACTTTTCAGTTGGATGTACTCATTAAATACCATCACTACTTGTTTCTCTTTAAAGTTAAGAGTCATGTTTGGAGGGAAGGAAGTATCTAAAACCGGGGCCAAAGTATCCTTTGGTCCACCCGAGGGAGCCGAACGACTTGCGCAGGAATTCAAAAAAATCTCAAAAAATACAAGGAGGCTTACTGTGGTGAGGATGAAAACCAGCTGGCGATTCAACTGCATGAAAGAAATTTATTATAAAAATTTGTGTCCAAACATTCAAATTGTGAGCCAAGTATGTCGGAGCGACAAATTTAAGCTATAAATTAGGTTCTTTATTTACCAAGGATTTACTAACCAATTTCCCATTCTAATGAAAAAAGTCTTATTCGTTCTTTGTGTGGTTTTTTGCGGATTTTCTGGATTTTCCCAAGGAACTATCACAACCTTTCCACCACTTATAAATAATAATGGATCTTCCGGGGTTACCTTCGAAATGAAGGCTAATGCTCCCATTGTAATTACAGATATTAAGAATTTATTTAATAGCGGAACTATTGCCACACAAGTGTGGTACCGCATTGGAGGCGTGCAACATGTTACAGGTAACGCCCCTTCGGTTACAACGGCTAATGGTTGGGTACAGCATTTTAATGGAAATGTTACTGGTAACGGAACCACCCCTGCATCTGTTACAGGTATGAACACTTTTAAAGTACCGGCAGGCACCAAAGTGGGGATCGCCATTTTAGGGGGCCTCAGATACCAATCATGGACGGCTGCCAGCCCAGATACTTTTACTGACAATACTCTTACCCTTTATACAGGTACCGGCAAGGGCTACGGTGGTGGTGGCACCTGGCCAAATCATCCGCGTCAGTTTTTGGGTTCAGTTACGTATGCTCTTGATATTGTGGGTAACTGTAATTTGTTTACCAACTTTAAGGTTGATAGCATCAAAAGTAGTACGGCAAAAGTTAGTTGGACTCCCGGTACAAGCACAAGCTCTTTTTATTTTGAATATGGCCCGCTTGGGTTTACACAAGGTGCCGGAACTAAAATTACAGGAACTTACCCAGGTACACAGCCACCTATTTATTTAACAGGCTTGCAGCAACAAACTGTTTATGACTTTTACTTCGGTGAGATTTGCAACTCTGGTGCGGACTCCTCTTATTTTCCTTCAAGCCAATCATTCACAACAACGCCAACATGCCCGGCCCCAACCGGTATGACCCTCACCATGGTGGGAGATACATTTGTTACAGGCACTGTCACAGGCCCTGGAGCACCCTATGATTTTATTTGGGGACCTGCTGGGTTTAATCAGGGCAGTCCCGGTACAGGTTTTAAAACTTCGGGATTACCATTTACCATTGATTCCCTTTTATTTCCCGGAGGAACGTTTGATATATATGTACGCTCAAATTGCGGTACACAAGGGGTTTCGCCTTTTTTTGGCCCAATTACCTTTATTACTAATTGTACTAAAAAAACGCTGCCCTACTCAGAAAACTTCAATGTAAACCTGGGATGTATGAAGGTGGTTAATGGCGGTGCAGATACGGCATCATGG
Source organism: uncultured Owenweeksia sp. (assembly GCA_963975525.1). Classification (GTDB taxonomy): domain Bacteria; phylum Bacteroidota; class Bacteroidia; order Flavobacteriales; family Schleiferiaceae; genus Owenweeksia. The sequence goes on from CAXBJE010000578.1 coordinate 1,664, forward strand.
CAATGGCAACCTACAGGTGGTTCCGTAACCCCTGGTGATTTGAATGGCTCTGGCTACGCAGGTGTGGATAGCGATGAGCATGGAAATGGGGTTTATATGCGTGAGATGTTGGAATCTCCGGCCATAGATGCAGGTAACCTTACGGGAGCTCTTGTTGTAGA
>CAXBJE010000579.1:0-1823 GCA_963975525.1 uncultured Owenweeksia sp.
AAGCACGGAGTCGTTTATCTTAAAGGAACTTCCATCGCCATAATACTTCTCAAAATCTCTTAACTGCATGTAGTTTTGTTGTTACAATTGGGTGGAGGGCTTTTACAGGCGGCAAACTTAGGGTATTTTAAGAAAATGAGAAGAGATATAAAGACCATTAATCCTGTTAAAATCGTTGCAGACATATACGTGTAATTGTCAATGACAGTACAAGTTTGCAGCTTTTGTTGCTATTGTACCGTTAATTGAAGTTAGATAAACTCAGGTGTAAGAAGTTTCACCTTTGGGATATTTCTGGTTAAAGGATGATTAACTCAAAGTATCGGCTAATTTTGCCCACCTATTTATCCAAAACCAATTTCAGGCAGGCATAGCCGCGAAATATGATTAGCACCATTTATCACTTTCTTAGCAAACAAAGAAAGGCCTGGCTGGCATTTGTGCTGGTGCTTTGGGGTGTATTCGGCTACTTAGCTTTTCAAATAAACATTCAGGAGGATATCTCCAAAACCCTGCCTCAGGGTGGAGATTTGCAGCAGTATCAGGATTTTTTTAAACGATCACCTATTGCCAGTAAAATTGTTGTGGCCATTGGTTCTGCGGATACGCTGCTAGAAACAGATGAACTTATTGCCCTTGGAGAAGGTTACCTCGCAAATTTAGATTCTTCGAGCGCTGGGTTGATTGATACCATCCAATTTAGGTTTGGGATGGAGTCTTCCACCTCCTCATTCGATTTCTTTTATACTAACCTCCCTTACTTTTTAGAATCCCGCACACAGGATTCATTAATTGATAATCTGGATACATCCGAAATTAAGGCCGCGGTAAATACCACTTTGGCCAAATTAGTTTCACCAGAGAGTTATGCGCTTAAGTCTTATTTGTTAAAGGATCCATTGGGTCTTTATCCCAGGGTGCTGCAAAACTTATCAGGATTACAGGAGGGTGGCGATTTTGTGCTCAAAAACAATCACCTCTTTACTGAGGATGGCCGTTATATACTTGTATTTGTTTCTCCTTCTTTTCCGGCATCAGAGTCTAAAAACAACGGGCTGTTGGTTGACGCCCTAAATGAGGCCAAAACCGAACTTACAACTGAGAGTGATACTGAAGTTTACCTTTTTGGAGGCCCTGTGGTTGCTGCAAAAAACGGGGAGCAAATCCGAAAGGATACCCGATTAACTGGGGTTTTAGCCGTAGTGTTAATTCTCGCGCTTTTGCTGTGGTATTACCGCAAAGTGCTTATTCCTTTTTTGTTCTTGCTGCCACCCCTTTTTGGGATGACGGTAGCCGTGGGTTCTATATTTCTGCTTCGTGGGGAGATTTCAATACTAACCTTGGCTGCTGGAAGCATTGTACTTGGTATTGCCTTAGATTATTGCTTTCATCTTTTTACCCACCTAAAGCATTCCAGTTCTATAGCAGTTGCTCTTGACGATATTGGTGGCTCATTGATATTAAGTTGCTTTACCACCATTCTGGCTTTTTTGAGCCTTCTTTTTCTGGATTCCCAAATCCTTACGGACTTTGGCCTATTAGCTTCATTTAGTTTAATTGGCACCTTGTTTTTTGTGCTACTGGTACAACCGCATATCCTTAGCGGACTAGGTGTACTCGATAAGCTACAGGGTGGCGACCATTGGATTGATAGATTGTTTAAGAAAAACATCAGTTGGCGCAGGCCAGTGTTTATCACTATAGTGGCAATAACAGTGTTTTTGGGCTTTTTTGTAGGAGATGTTTCTTTTGAGGATGATCTCAATAAAATCAACTATTTCCCTAAGGAATTACAGGAAGCTGAAGCAATTATTACAAATTCT
>CAXBJE010000580.1:0-1821 GCA_963975525.1 uncultured Owenweeksia sp.
AATTTCATTGGTCAGGTTTTCCAGTTTTTCCTTGTTCAGCATTAGCCGGCTTCTAGTTTTATTTAAAGCCCTAAAACTAACCCAAATTTTGAGAGAAAGAAGCTACTCTTTTTGATGAAATGTATTAGCGTAATCCAAACCCCAATGCCACGGCCAAACCAGCTGTTTCGGTACGTAACCTTTTAGTGCCAAGGCTACATTCGGTATAGCCGTTTGCTTTGGCCCATTCAATTTCCTTTGGGGAGAAATCACCTTCCGGGCCAATGAGTATAACTACTTTAGAGAAGGAGGGGAGTTGCTTCAAAACGTTCGGCATGTCGTCCTTTTCGCAATGCGCAATAAACCTTTGGGTTTCGGAATCTTCCACTTTTAGGTCTGTGAGGCGTATAGGCTCGTTAAGTATAGGCCAGTGGCATGCCAGAGATTGTTTGGCGGCAGAGCTTACAATCTTTTGCCCTCTATCGGTTTTATAAACCTTGCGCTCGGAGTTATGGCAGATGATTGGGGTAATCTCACTAATGCCAATTTCAGTGGCTTTCTCCAAAAAGAATTCAAATCGGTCGTTGCTTTTGGTAGGAGCAATAGCAATGTGCAGGTAGGCAGGGGAGTCTTCCTTTTTAAATACACTCAGGTTTTTAAACACAACCTGAGATTTGTGAGCCTCGGTAATTTCAGATTGGTAAATGATTCCCGTTCCCTGTGTGGTAAGTAGTAGGTCGCCCATATTCATTCGCAGTACGCGGCTGGCATGGTGGCTTTCCTCTTTCCCAAGGTGGCCCCCTTCTTCCGTAAGTTGTTCTGCTAAAAACAGGTTCATCAGGCGCCTACTTTATCTCTTTTGCTATTGATGGATTTTGTAATTCCAGATTCTATGTATTCAATCACCTTTCCGGCAACATCAACGCCAGTGGCTTTTTCCACACCTTCTAATCCCGGAGAAGAGTTTACTTCAAGAATTAGTGGTCCGCGCTTGCTTTGCAACATATCCACACCGGCAATGTTTAGCCCTAATGCCTTGGCAGCACCAACTGCTGCTGCCTTTTCGGCACGGGTCAATTTTATTAGGGTTCCGCTACCACCACGGTGCAGGTTACTTCTAAATTCACCTTCCTTGCCTTGGCGCTTAAAGGCGGCTACCACCTTGCCATCAATCACAATGGTTCGTATGTCTGCCCCTCCGGCTTCAGCAATAAACTCCTGTACAAGGATGTTGGCATCCAAACCGTAAAACGCCTCAATTACTGACTTGGCGGCTTTTCTGGTTTCAGCCAATACCACACCCAAACCTTGGGTGCCTTCCAAAAGCTTTACAATAAGCGGAGTTCCACCCACTTGTTTAATAAGGTATTCTACATTACTTGGCCTTTTGGCAAAAGCCGTTTTAGGGATCCCTATTTCATGACGGCTTAAAATCTGTGTGGCACGCAATTTATCGCGGCTACGCACCAAGGCCAGTGAACTTAGGGTGGTGAACACGCCCTGCATTTCAAACTGACGGATTACAGAACTACCGTAAAATGTAACGGATGCGCCAATACGTGGAATTATGGCATCTACATTTTCTATAGCATGGTCGCCCACAAAAACCTTTGGATCTCCGCTTTCTATTACAACATAGCAATGCGTGTGGTTTATAACTTCAACCTCATGACCCCTTTGCTTTGCAGCTTCTACCAACCTTTTGGTGGAGTATAATTTTGAGTTGGTAGAAAGTATTACAATCTTCATTTTGATATTTTTTTCTGGTAGCTAAGGTCTTTCTTGCTAACGTCTACTATAAACTTATTTTTTAAAAATCGCCTGCCCAATAATATGGGATAT
>CAXBJE010000581.1:0-1806 GCA_963975525.1 uncultured Owenweeksia sp.
AAGCGAAAATCTTTTGGCGATATCCGCGATAAAGAGTTGGAGGAATGGCACATGGCGAGGTGCAATGAGGTGGAGGATATTACCATTATTACCAGGAAAAACAACTGAAAAATCAGAGACACGGTTTATTGAATCCCAATAAACAGGTCTGATCAAAGCTTTACCCTTTCTTAACCTTTATCCTTTCTGAGGCTCCTGATTTGCCAAACAACTCTAAAAAGTAAATACCAGTTTTCAGATCAGAAAGCGAAATGGTATCTCCTGTAATTTCTTTGGCCAAAACCATTTCACCACTTGGGCTATAGATTCTTATGGTGTCATACCTTTCATTAACCCAAGGCTCAAATTTCAAAACGTTTTTTGTGGGATTAGGATAAACGCTAATGCCCAATGACGGTGTAATATTCTCCTCAATTGAAATACCAGGAGTTACTTCTTCAATACTTAAATCCGCAAATAAAAGCTCCTCATCGCGTAAGTCGGCCAAATTGTTTAAACTGCGGTAAATCCCCCATTTAGGGCGGCAAAATGTCGCGTTGGTTTTCCAGGTTCTAATGGCATTGTTGGTGTATTGCATTATAGTGTCTCCTGTGGCCATATTGGTGATTACCAATTCATAGGTTCCGCTGGTGTTGTCACCATATAAAATGGTTTCGGTAGCCTCAACCCAATGGTTTTCAAATAGGCTCAATGGCACTTGAGCAACCGTGGTTTGGCTCAGGTTTGCAGCATACCTCAGCTCCACTCTATTTGGATTAGACTTACGGGCCGTTAGGGTTATCAAGGGCATTGATTCCTCGCTACCGCCTACCGCTTTTATTTGGTGTAAGTGGGTGAAAGAGGATGATGGCTGAAATCCTGAAGAGAGCTTAAATTTCCATTTGTACACCACCGTTTCGCCAAGAACCCCCAGAGTATTTGCCGGAGACTTGTCGTAGGTTTTAATCTCGTTTCGCTGCCTGTCAATATTTATGCAGCGGTCATTATCGGGAGTAGTGTGAATTATAAATTTGAAAACATACTTGTTGAGGGTGTTGTCAAAAACCTCCTCAATATGGCGCCCAAAAGCATTGTGGTTGCAGTCTGGTGATTCCACGGCAGAATATCCGGGGGCAAATACCGAGTCAATCCGTTCATACGTATTTCCAGGGCCATTGGCTGTTAAAACAGTTTGGGCGGAAAGTGTGCTGCCAATAAGCCAAAAGCAAGCGAATGATAAGGTTGTAAAAGCCAGTTTCATATAATGAAGTAATAAAGTTGTGCCCGGTAAATAGGATCTCCGAGCATACGTAAGACGAAAATAGTTGAAGTTATGGTTGTTCTGAAATACCGGATGAATATTGGTTGAATTTTCCATTCCATCAAAAAGCCCGATAATTGCGGCACGAAAATTTAGGATTGCCCCTCAAAACTTCCCACATGAAAAAGTTCCTTTTAGTTTTTCTTCCCCTTTTCAGCTTTGCTCAATCTATGCCCAACTATTGGCAGCAGGAGGTAAAGTATCAAATGGATATTGATTTTGACTCCGATAAACATCAGTTTACAGGCGTACAAAAGTTGACTTATACCAACAATTCGTCTGACACTTTAAAGCAGGTGTTTTACCATTTGTTCTTCAATGCATTTCAGCCGGGCAGTATGATGGATGAACGCAGCCGCGCAATTGCTGATCCTGACAAGAGGATTGGAAACAAACTGGCCGGGTATGGCAATAAGGAAATAGGTTATCACAAAATAAACAGCCTTACACAGAATGGAAAGGTGGTGAGTTTTGAAGTGAAGCAAACCTTGTTACAGGTGCTATTG
>CAXBJE010000582.1:0-1802 GCA_963975525.1 uncultured Owenweeksia sp.
GCTTTACATCAAAATCATAGGTGTATTGCAGGTAAAGTGGCATCCAGCCCACAAACAGCCACCAAATGGGCTCAATAAAAAACCGAGACAATACTATACCCCAGGCCTGCTTATACTTTAATATTTCAAATAGGGAAAGCCCTTTTTTCTGATCTTCCTCCTTTACCTCAGGTTTACCACTACGGATTAAGGACTTTTCTTCTTCAGTTATCCAGGGATGTTTTGATGGTTTTGATTTATTTACAAATAACCATGGAATAATCCACAACAACCCTAATAGTCCAATAATAATGAAAGTCCATCGCCAGCCAAAGCGCTCATATAAGAGGGCAATAATTAGTGGGGCTACAACAGACCCTAATGCGGCACCAGAATTAAAGATGCCTTGTGCGGTGGCTCTCTCCTGAACAGGAAACCATTCAGCATTACTTTTTACCGCGCCTGGCCAGTTACCCGCTTCCGAAATACCAAGTAAAAAACGAAAAATTCCTAATGACCCAATTCCTCTCACTGCAAAGTGCAAAAGGGAAGAAACCGACCAAACAAATATGGAAATTACATATCCGATGCGAGTACCAACAACATCAAACATTTTACCCGAAATGAGTTTTCCTAAGGCATAGGAAACCATAAAAACATTGAGAATGATACCGTAATCAACATCAGTCATGTTGAGGTCCTTTTCCATAGCCGGCCACATAATGGAAAGGGCAGATCTGTCAATATAATTGATAACGGTGGCCAGGCCTATCAAAGCTATGATCCACCAACGTAGTCCTTTAACTTTCAAAATGGATAGGTTTTAAAGTCAATGATCATTACGCTGTATGATTTTTGTAGCTTCATTTAATTGCCTTTTTTAGTTTGAAGGGTTTATTTCCCCAACTTTATTTTACTTATCCGTTACCATATTAATGATGTTGTGTAACGGCACCAACATAACACTTTGCAAAGCTCTAACAGCTTATACCGTAGTGATATTGGAGGAAGGAATTAGTAAGGGATTGCTATAACGCTCCTCCGAAATAGCAATCCCTGCTTCTGTCTCAAAAAAATAGCTTTGACTCATTATTGGATTGGACCTTAGCTGAAAAGCACAATACCAGGCCATGTAGCCAGACAGAAATACCTTGGATATTTTTAGTTGAATTAAACACTGTTAGCCCGCTGGCTTAAAGTCGTTGGTAACATCAATGGCTCCGAACTCTGTTAACACCTTATCTGTAACAATAATCCAATCCATATTTACTTTTACAGGGAATGTACTGGCGCTTGAGCCGGTGTTTAACCTAAACTCAAATGTGCCACCAACTGAAGTAAGCGCGGGAATAAATCCATGAAGTTTTACTGCGTACAGTTTCCACTGATTACCTGTATTTACAAAGCTGCCCGGTAGTTCTCTACGGTTTGCCGACTGTGTTCCTCCAATATAAATTTTTAAGATAGGTTCAGTGTTTTCAGTGTTAATCCAAAAGTGGAGTACCGCATTATCACTAAAATTCCCAACATCAATAATGTTGTTATAGGTTGCATTTGTAGTTTCTTCATGCATCTTCATTCTTGCAATCGTACTACCCGTGCCCGTATTCATTTCAAGGCTGTAATACGAATTTCCCGGGAAAGGAGGTTGAGAAACGGTTCCGTTAAGCTGCTGGGTGGCCAACGGGTCTTTACTGGCATCTATGGCAAAAACACTGGCGGGGTAGTTGTCAAATTCAATGTAACTCTCATATTGCCCATTTATGTATGGCACAGAATCGCGAGTGATAACTCCTGAAGTTCCATATTCCACATCAATTTTT
>CAXBJE010000583.1:0-1801 GCA_963975525.1 uncultured Owenweeksia sp.
ATCAGTACCAATGCCAGCCGTAACGGCAAAACAGCCTACATAATCTTTTATGCCACTTTCGGCAGGAGCCACAAAATCACTTAATGCCTGATTGGGCGCTGTGGCGGCTTTTTTAGTCTGCTGACGCAGGGTTCTGAAAGTTTCAAAATGCTCACCATTTTCAAAAAGCTCAATGTCATCCCCAATAGAATTGGCCTCCCAAATCCCAAAAACCGCATTAGCCTTCAGGCTTTTGTTTTGGATAATCTCATCTAACATTTGATTGGCCTCTTTAAAAAGAAGTGCCGCCTGCTCCCCTACCACACTATCTTCCAGGATAGCCGGATACTTTCCATGCAACTCCCATGTCTGGAAAAAAGGAGTCCAGTCTATATAATTTCGGATATCGCTCAAATCCAAGTCCTCCAATTTCTTCACTCCCAAAAATTCAGGTTTAGAAACCGTTTGTTCGTTAAACTCCAAAACCGATTTATTGGCACGCGCATCTTCAATGCTTAAGTATTCCTTGGTATCGCCTTTCTTTAAATAGCCATCGCGAAGCTTGGTATATTCAGCAACAAGGTTTTTCTTAAAATCGGCATGTGAGGCTTTGTTGCTCAATGTTTGAGCAATAGGTACACTACGACTGGCGTCATTTACATGCACCGCTATTCCCGAATACTCAGGGAAAATCTTTACTGCGGTATGGGCTCGTGAAGTAGTTGCCCCGCCTATCATCAGGGGCAAGGTCATTTGCTGGCGTTCCATTTCCTGAGCCACATAAATCATTTCATCCAGCGAAGGCGTAATAAGGCCACTAAGGCCAATGGCATCCACTCCTTCTGCCTTGGCTGTTGCCAGAATTTTTTCCAGAGGCACCATCACTCCAAGGTCCACAATATCAAAATTGTTGCAGGCCAGCACCACGCCCACAATGTTTTTACCAATGTCATGCACATCACCCTTTACAGTGGCCAAAAGGATTTTACCTTTTTTGCTGGTATCGGCATTTTTCAATTTTTCGGCCTCGAGATAAGGCTGCAGGTAGGCTACTGCCTTTTTCATCACCCTGGCAGATTTTACCACTTGCGGTAAAAACATCTTTCCAGATCCAAACAGATCGCCCACCACATTCATCCCGTCCATAAGCGGGCCTTCAATCACCTCCAGGGGGGTTGCAAACTGTTGGCGGGCCTCTTCAGCGTCTTGTTCAATAAAATCCACCACTCCCTTTACCAGTGCATGCTCAATTCGCTTTACAACCGGTTCATCGCGCCAGGCCGTGTCTTTTTCCCGTGTTTTAGTTTCACCCACAAAGTTCTCGGCAAAATCCAGCAGCCGTTCCGTGGCATCATCTCTTCTATCCAACAGCACATCTTCTACCCTTTCCATCAAGTCTTTGGGCACCTCTTCATAAACCTCCAGCAAAGCGGGGTTTACAATCCCCATGTCCATCCCATTTTTAATGGCGTGGTACAAAAAGGCGGCATGCATAGCTTCACGTACTGCCTGATTTCCGCGAAAGCTGAAGGAAACATTACTTACCCCTCCGCTAACTTTGGCTCCGGGCAGGTTTTCCTTTATCCATTTTGTGGCTTCAAAAAAGTCAATGGCATTTCTGCGGTGTTCTTCAATGCCCGTTGCCACGGGAAATATATTGGGATCAAAAATTATATCCTCCTTAGGGAAGTTTATTTCGTTTACCAGCAAATCATAAGAGCGCTTGCAGATATCTATTCTGCGTTGGTAGTTATCTGCCTGCCCATCTTCATCAAAAGCCATTACAATTACGGCAGCCCCATATCGCTTTACCAGTTTGGCT
>CAXBJE010000584.1:0-1796 GCA_963975525.1 uncultured Owenweeksia sp.
CTTAAAAAGCGGACAGCGTTGAGTAGCTTCATCTACCACTCTGGCCCAAAAGCCACCAGCCAAATAACCCGCCTTAAGGCCCCTGTTGTAGGAGGCCACCAAGGCACCTTCGGTGGTGGCCAACGGAATATGAAACTCTCCCAGGGCATGTTCACCATCAATAAGCAATGGGCCTGCTATACCAATGGGTAAAACACAAAGGCCAGCCAGGTTTTCAATATTTCCTTTAAATCTATCGGGGGATATCGTTCCGTTTTGAAGGTACTCCCAGCCCATAAGTTTGGGATGCTTTTCCTTTACCGGCATAGCCGGCTCAATTGGTGTTGATTGTTGAGTCATAGTTGTACTTTTTAACGCCGGCATCAACTACGTGGTTGGGTCGGGGCGATTGGTTATCAAGCTCGTCAAATATAACAGAGCTTTTACATCTATCTTAAACCAACTTAGGCAACAATCGCGCCTTTTGCCAATTTAGATAGGGCTACTCAAACGTTCACACCCCCGGTTTTGGTCTGTTTATCCATTGGGCTGCGGAGGCAAAATCATGTCTACATGCATTACCCCAACATCCGGATATGGATCTGAAATGGTTGTAAAACCAAAGGATTTGTAAAACTCTTCCAGGTAAACCTGAGCCTGTATTTTTATCTTTTGATTTGGGTATAATCTAAGGGTTTCATCCAAAGCGCGCTGGAATATTTTCCGACCAAAACCACTTTGTCGTTCTGACTCCAACACTGCCACCCGACCAATGGAAGGCTCTTGATATACTGTTCCGGGAGGACAAATTCTGGCGCAAGCCACCAGCACATTGTTTTGCTTACCAATTACATGTAAAGAAGGCTGATCTTGATTATCCACTTCCTGATAAGCGCACTCTTGCTCGACTACAAAAATTTGGGTGCGAAACGAAAGAAGCTCATACAATTCCGCATTTGTTAGCTCCTTAAAAGATTTGATTTCAATGTTCATCCAGGTATCCAAGTATTTGCAGTTCCTCCTTCATATCCTCCGTCCAGCTTTCGGGCCAGGCTACTTCAGCTTCCGGCTGTTGCCTGATGGAGTCTCCCGCATACATTTTTGGCATTATTGGATTTTGAGGCCCATCTAACATTTGCTCTTCAAATTTTACGTGCAAAAATTTACAAATTGCCTGCAGCGTTTCTTCGGGTTCCTTTACCAGGTCTTCGTAGCGGCATAGGTGCAAATCCACATTTCTCTTTTGGAAGTGATCCAAAATGGCAACAGAAGCTTTCCAGCGGGTTAGGGCAGTTTCGTAACTCTGGTCGGTACGTTTCATTTTTGATTGAACACAACTTCGGCCATCCCTTACAATATAAACCACCCTTTTTTGCCCAATAACTTCCATTATAAAACTGTCGAGGTAATCGGGCCAGATAGCGCTATAGCACTCCTGTAAGGCAGTAATTTGTTCAGTGGTAATCTTGTTTCCCCAGTATTGGGAGGATTGATTGGCCTCTTGCTGACACGCTTTTTGGAAATAAATAAGTCGCTTATCCAGCAGCTTTACCTTTTCGGGAGGCATCTTTTGCCCAAGCAGATAATCAAAGGCAAATCGCTCCAGGGCTACTTCCAGGCCACTGTTATAATCAAGCATGGCAGTGAGCAGGCTGGTGCCGCCACGCCCGGCCCCTATTACCAGAAAGTAAGGCTTTGCTAAAATGTTGCTTTTGATTTGGCTGATTAGCCCCATTGGTTTTAAGCTTTTGGTAAATGTAAGATGATTTAATAATGAAGATGTAAAACCACCAATTCTTACACAAGGATATCGTGTT
>CAXBJE010000585.1:0-1795 GCA_963975525.1 uncultured Owenweeksia sp.
CTGCGGCAATCATCTTCTGAACTACCACAGCCATGTTTACACCCTGCTCTCCGTGGTAGCGCTTTATATTCTCGCTTTGCGCGGAAGCGCATACCGCTTGTATTTTATCATTTACATCCTCCGCACTTACGTGCAAAAAGCTTTTAAACTGCCCGGCATATGATTTTGACTCGCCATCTTCTACAGTTGCCGAAGAACGCACGGCAAAGTCACAGTCGTTGTATTTTGAAAGAAACTGCATTAGTCCACTATCAGCCCTGCCTTCATCACCATCAACTGGGATAATCACAAAGTCAGGCACCGGAAAACCCTGCTCCTTCATCCATGTAAGGTGGGCGCCTTTTCCGCCAAAGCGGTTGATATTTTGAACCTGTTCTTGTTTCACTTTCGTTTCTTTTTCTTTTTGGCCACATAGGCAATAAGGTTTTACCTCACCCCAAAACCCATGTAGCTTCTATCTTTTTTGTTTCTCATAATGAAGCTATCAACATCGGAATTCCACCCAAAATCAAATACATAAACAGCGTCCAAAGTCCTGCGGAGTTTTCGATGTACTTCTCCAGCTTTTGTCTTGGTTTTTTGATGAACAGCAGTGCAGGAATGATGGTAGCCGCATAAAAAAATAGAAGTATCCCTTGAGAAACCCAACCCAGTTCTGCAGCCTGTATGGCCCAAATTGCTAAGCCAAATGTTACACTCAAAAGAAAAATCCATAGCCATGCGGCCTGTTTTGGGCCCAGGGTTTTACTGAACGTCAAAATTCCTGGTTCTTCATGTTCAGGGATCCTGATTTTACGTCCCACCTCCAGCACCATCCCATTAAAAAACGAAACCCCTAAAAATATGAGAAGGGTGTTGTGAAACCCAGCTTCACCGAGTTTCCAATCCAGCCCACTGGAATATAAATCCACCAGCGGGATGATGGGCATGTGGGTAACCATATACCAAATTGGCCTATCGCGTAGCCACTCGGGGATAAAAAACTCAACCGACATCAAAAGGAGGTAGATAATGCAAACGGCATACAACCACCAAAGCGGAATCTGAAAAAGGGCAATTACCACTAATTGTGAAGCGAAAAGAATCCACCCTAACACTTTTAACTCCTTCAGGGAAACCAGGCCGCGAGGCACAGGTAAGTAGCCACGATGGGCTTTGTCATTATCTGCATCCTTATGCTCATCAAAAATCCGCAGTAGAAAAAAGGTAGTATAAACGATATACAGACCCGGAAGAAAATCCTCCCAGGCAATAAAGCTCTCTTCTCCTCTGCTTAGCCGCGAATAGGAAACTGCAGAAAATGTAAAGGCTGTAATGATGAGTCCATTCTGGAAAATGTTGAATCGCTCAAGTTGATACAGCCAAAGCCTTTTGAGCAATGGAGCCTTATTTTGTTCAGCTTGATTTGTCATTTGCGCCCGAGCTGTTCGTGAGCACTGGTAAAGTGGCCCTCAACAATTGCCGCTGCAATAGACAGCTCTCCTGCCAAGGCAAGGGCAGTCATTATTTCAGCCAGTTTTTTGGCTTTGCCTTTTCCAAAGCAATCCATCATTTCCAGGCATTCCTTTTGGGTGGGTAAACCTGTACCACCACCTACGGTACCAACAATTAGGTTGGGAAGAGTAAGTGAAGCATATAAATCTCCATTGGCGTTTAGCTCCATTCGATTGATGGCTTGAACTGCCTCCGTGATACATGCCACATCCTGGCCGGTAGCCAAAAACATTGCCGTAAGTCCATTGGCCACATGACCCTGATTACCCACTGTGCCTGTTTTTACCTGGGCCATACTGCT
>CAXBJE010000586.1:0-1787 GCA_963975525.1 uncultured Owenweeksia sp.
CTTTTCGCGGAAACTTAATGTAAACTCTGTTTTATACTTTTTGTTGAACACCACTATGGAAGTGATAATGCTGTAGCGGTAATCTACTTCACCATTGCTGCTGCGCACCTTTCTCTCCTTGAACTCGGTAAACCGGTATTCTTTTTTATTGGTGATGCCAAATTTAGGGTCATAAAAGCGCACGCAAAGTATGGTCTGATCATCTTTTTCCAACAATCTCACCCGTGAGCAATGCAGGGTGGGCGTATAGGCTCCAGTATCTATTTTACAGGGAATGTTTTCCAGCTCAAACTCCGGCAGGTCAATCCTGTCCATACTTCCTATGGTAATCTTTTCAGGGAGCTTTTTAATCATATTGTTTTTGGTGATGATGGCCTAGGCTTGTTTATAGGTTTAGGTGTGCCTCGACTCCGCTCGGCAAAGCTAACTATTGAGGTTGGTGTAGAAAATGGATAGTAAACACTAAGTTCAATGTTCAATGTTCAACGTTTAACGTTTAACACTCAACACTCCTTGACACACTGAGCGAAGTCGAAGTGCCCAACTCCAAACTCATTCCGCTAACACCTTCCTGGCGCTGGCTTTTACTTTAGAATCCACATAGTCGTTTTTCAAAAACTTGTAATATCCTGTAATGGCTATCATAGCCCCGTTATCAGTGCAATATTCAAAGTCGGGGATATAAGTTTTCCAGCCCAGTGATTGTTTTCTTTTAGCCAACTCTCCACGTAAAGCAGAATTTGCAGAAACCCCACCGGCAATAGCTACGTGCTTAATGCCAGTATCATTCACAGCTTGTTCCAGCTTGTAAAATAGGATTTCCATTATTGTGCGCTGAATAGAGGCACAAAGGTCATTTAGGTTTTCGGCTACAAAATCAGGGTTTTCTTTTACTTCTTTTTGCAAGTAGTACAGTATGCTGGTTTTTAAACCACTAAAACTAAAATCGTAACCATCTACTTTAGGCTTGGCAAAGGTGAATTTATTCGGATCAGCTTCCTTAGCATATTTGTCAATTACCGGCCCACCTGGGTAGGGAAGCCCCATAATCTTGGCCGCTTTATCAAATGCTTCACCAGCAGCATCATCAATGGTTTGCCCAATAAGTTCGTATTCAAAATGATCTTTAACCTTTACAATTTGGGTATGACCACCAGAAACGGTGAGGCATAGAAATGGGAAAGGAGGTGCTTCCATACCATAGCGCTCAATAAAATGGGCCATAATGTGAGCCTGCATGTGGTTTACCTCAATCAATGGAATATCCAGCGCAAGCGCCATGGATTTGGCAAAAGAAGTGCCCACCAGTAGCGAACCCAACAGGCCGGGACCTGAAGTAAAGGCTATGGCCGCCAGCTGATTTGGTGAGATTTTTGCTTTTTTGAGGGCAGCCTCAACTACGGGTACAATATTTTGTTGATGAGCACGTGATGCCAACTCGGGTACAACCCCGCCAAACTCTCGGTGTATGTCCTGATTTGCAGTTACATTTGCCAATACAATACGGTTGGCGGTAATGCCGGCAGAGGTATCGTCACAACTGGATTCTATCCCAAGTATGAATTTTTTCATTTTGCAAAGTTAACATCAGAAGGGTACTTAAAATATTAATGTGGTTTGTGCTCAGCCTGATCTTTGTGCTGATTGCACTTACCGTGGTATTATCCTTTCCCTCGGTGCAAACCAAAGTTGCCCAATACGCTACAAACTGGTTTAACGAAACCTACGATACCCATATTGAGCTTGCGCAGATGAGATACATCTTTCCGGACGAGATTGTACTGAAA
>CAXBJE010000587.1:0-1785 GCA_963975525.1 uncultured Owenweeksia sp.
CTTAGCTACTGATACACCATCCTTAGTTACCATTGGGGAACCAAAAGATCTTTCAATAACTACGTTGCGGCCTTTTGGACCCAGGGTTACCTTAACGGCATTTGCCAATTGGTCTACTCCTCTTTTCAAGGCGTCTCTCGCCTCCAAGTTAAATTTTATGTCTTTAGCCATGGCTAAAATTTCTTTTTAATGATTATTAATTAGTTTGAGTGATTTGTCGAATTACCCGATAACAGCAAAAATGTCAGCCTCCCTCATAATGAGATAGTCCTTTCCACCGTGCTTAATTTCGGTACCACCGTACTTTCCGTAAAGCACAACGTCTCCGGTTTTTACGGTCATAGGCTCATCTACCTTTCCGTTTCCTACAGCTACTACCACACCTTGTTGCGGCTTTTCCTGAGCTGTATCAGGAATAATGATTCCCGAAGCGGTTTTTGTTTCAGCAGCACTTGGCTCTACCAACACTCTGTCTGCTAAGGGGCGAAGATTAATTTCGGCCATCTTTATTCTCTATTTTAAAAGTTAAACTTATTGTTAGATTTTGATAGGCTTCCAACAGTCAGAAAGTATGCCAATGCCTTACCCTGACAAGTGTGCAACAAAAAATGCCACCGCTGCTGACAGGGTGGCATTTTAAGTCATCAAGAAGGTTAGATTAATGGTTCGAAGGGGGTATTAATTTAGCTTCATGATGTTGTATCCTTCCGTAGAAATGGAAGAAGACTTATTCTTATTTATAGCAGTTACTTCTACTACATATTTTTGATCGGTACCTTTTCCGTTGGGCCATGAGTTTATTTCTAATGGGAAGCCGGATGGCATATCACCTCCAAACTTTTGCCCCATGCCCTGCATTTTGCTAAAGGCTTCAAAAAAGCTGGCCATTTTTAAGTCTTCGGCTACCCAGGTGGAGGTATAGCTTTTATCATTTGTAACTTCATACTCATAGCACTTATGGCCAAGTATGGTTTTGGTTTTTCCGGTTTTCTTCATCTCACCCTTTGCTCCGCCATCGTCTTTACTTCCTCCGGCAGTCTTAACATCCATCTTACCCAGATCATATTGCATTCCCATTTTCATACCCCCCTGGCTGATTAGTGTAGTAAGGGTGTTATCCTTGGCATCCATTATTATTTGGGCGGCCATGGTTTGTCCGTGTGTGGTAATCTGCATTACATAGCCAAGGTGGCTGTGCTTTTTTGAAGCATAAAACTTCATATCAGAATTACTTTTTTGGGTAGTTCCCATATACTCTTTCATTTCCATTACAACTTCGCTATCAAAGTTATATACGCTCTCGGCCTTGCTATCTGCCGTAAGGCTAAACATGGCCAATAAAGACACTGTGGAAGAAATTATTGCTGTACTAAAATTCATGAAATTCATTGGGTTTTGGAGTTTGTAAAATTAACCCCCAAGATAACGATTACTACTCTTAGATAGTAAGATGCACAGGCCATACTTGAGAGTGGCTTCTGAATGATTAACCTGCATAGAAACTTGGCCAAAACCAAAGTTTGGAGCATAAAAAAAGCCCTTCGGAAACGAAGGGCTTTTTAAATATTATTAAGCACACGGCTTATTCTTCAACTTCTTCAGGCAACTCACCTGCCGGTGGTGCAATTTGATTATTCTGAGGAACCAATACAGGGTTCTCGTTCAACTCCTTGCTTATTTCCGATTGCTCTTCAGCAGGACCAGAAGCACTACGAGGGCTTACCATCACATTCATTCCAAGTACAAGGCCAACCAATACAATTGCCAATACCCAGGTACCACGAT
>CAXBJE010000588.1:0-1780 GCA_963975525.1 uncultured Owenweeksia sp.
TTGCTAACCCCGTTATTTTCAAATCCAAGGGATTTCAATAGCTGTCTTTTTTTCATGGATTCCAATCCAATTAAACTTTCCAATAAGCCAGCGGCACCTAGGGTGTGTCCAAAGTAGCCTTTCATACTGTTAAGTGGAACGTCATTCATTTCCAGTCTATCAAAGGCAATGGCTTCCATTTCGTCATTAAAGGCTGTGGCTGTGCCATGCGCGGAAATAAAATCGATTTTATAAGCCGTCAGCTTACTTTCTTCAAATGCCCTGTTTATGCTTCTAAATAAGCCCTCGCCCGTACGTGAAGGGCCGGAAATGTGATTGGCATCATTGGCTGAGGCACCGCCTAAATACTTCCCTAATGGAGATTTAAAAATGCCTGCATCCCCACTTACCACCACGCTTGCCGCGGCTTCACCAAGATTTATCCCATCACGGGTTTTGTCATAAGGCTTGCTTGGAGTTGTTGCTGTGGCATAAAAGGAAATAAATCCCGATAAGGTAAATCGGGTAACCAAATCAGCCCCAATAACCACAACATGTTTTGCCACCCCTGCTTGGATTAAGCGGGCTGCATTAATAACGCCCAACAGTCCGCTTACGCAAGCGCTGGAAATTATAGTAGGGGTATGAGCCAGATTGTATTTTTCCTTTAGAAAAGTGGAGAGATGATATAGCTGGGCACTTTCAGTCCCCTCGGTTTCTAGGTTATCAATTTCACCTTTTGTGGTGCATAGGATTACCCTGGTATCAGCACTTTCAACAATGGAGGTATCATGAAGGCCATTTAGGGTTTCCTGAAGTGAGGTACAAATCATACCCCTCAGTTTAGTGCTTTCCCTTGCGGTGATTAGTTTTTCAGGTACTATACCTAAAAACTCTTCCTTTCCTAAACCAAAGGCATTGGGTACACTTTTGATTCCGGTTTTACCCAAAGCCATTTCCTCAAAGATTGCTTCAAGAGTATTGCCTAAAGGGCAAATGGCCGATGCCGCTCCAAGGTAAATCTCCATTTATACCAATCCTTTAGATTTTTTCCAGTCTTCAAAAAACCGGGGAATGTTGAGTTGAAGGATGCCATTTACATCCGTAAAAACCTGTATGGTTTGGCCTGTTACCAACACCTTACGGGTAATGGCATTGATGATTCTGTAATGGTGTATGATTTTGGCGGCAGGCGTATTTATAAGGCTGGTTTCAATAATGCCCACATCACCATAGCGCAACGGGCTTTTAAAATCCAACTCAGAATGCACGATGGGTGTAAGGTGCCCGTTTTCGTAAATCTTCAGGTAATCTAAACCATGCTCCGAACCAAAGGCTTCGCGTCCATCTTCAAAGTATTTTAGGTAGTTGCCGTGCCACACAATGCGCATGGAATCCACCTCACTAAAACGTACTTTAAAACTGGTTTCGCTAATAAGTTTTCCCATCTTAACCCTGAATCACAATTTTCATTTCACACTCTGCCATCACTTCGTCATTCACTCTTGAAGTTCCCTTTATTAAGGTAATCCCGAAAATATCGTTCAATACATCCACTGTAGTTTGTAACGTTGCGTTGTCTGCCGGAAGGTTATGAATTCTAAGTTTTGAAACCGCTCCAATAAAACCTACCGGAGGTTCAGCATCACCGGTTAATTGGCTGGCAGCATACCCCATCCGTAAAGCAGCAGTCTGGGCGATGTTTTCAATTAACCCTGGCTCGGTAAAAACTCCGTTGGCACAAAACATATTATCAGCCGTAAGGTGTAGTTGAGAAACAGTTTGAGTCTCATTGTTTGAC
>CAXBJE010000589.1:0-1764 GCA_963975525.1 uncultured Owenweeksia sp.
CACAGGTACCAAATGGGCCGGGCGTTGGCCTAAATCAACTCCAATAACCTTTGGGATAATCTCCCCTCCTTTTTCCACATAAACGTGATCGCCAACGCGTAAATCCAGTTTTTCAATCTGGTCAGCATTATGGAGCGAGGCACGCTTAACCGTTGTTCCAGCTAATTGCACAGGCTCTAAATTGGCCACAGGCGTAATGGCTCCTGTGCGGCCTACCTGGTAGGTTATACTATTCAATCTGGTGGAAACCTGCTCCGCTTTATATTTATAGGATATCGCCCAGCGGGGTGCCTTAGCCGTGCTACCCAGTTTATCCTGCTGAGCATAGCTGTTCACCTTTATTACAATACCATCAATTTCAAAGGGCAGCTCATGCCGCTTGTGTTCCCAATAATTTATGAAATCAAAAATCTCATCAATGTTATTGGCTTTCGCGATATAGTTTTTCTCGGGTGGCGGAATTTTAAATCCCCACTCACGCGCTTTCATCATACTTTCATAATGACTGTCAAATGCGCGGTCATCCATCAAAATATAATACAGAAAGCAATCCAACGGACGGGATGCGACTATACTACTATCCTGCTTTTTCAATGTGCCGCTAGCCGTATTTCTCGGATTGGCAAATGGCTCTAGCCCCTCTTCCATCCTTTCCTCATTCAGTTTGGCAAAACCGTCCAACAGCATAAAAATCTCCCCACGTATTTCAAATTCCTGCGGATGATCATCACCTCTCAATACCAATGGCACCGAATTAATCGTCCGCACATTCGCTGTGATCTCATCCCCCTGAGTGCCATCACCACGGGTTACGGCTTTTTCAAGCACCCCATTTTTATAGCTGATACCAATGGCCGCTCCATCATATTTTAGTTCACAAACAAATTCCACAGGGTCGGAAATAGATTTGGCTATTCTTCCGAGAAAATCTTCCAACTCCTCTTTGCTGTAAGTGTTGGCTAACGACATCATTGGGTACTTGTGCTTTACCGTTGGAAATTCTTTGGTAATACCACCCCCAACACGCTGCGTGGGCGAGTTAGCAAGCTTAAACTCTGGAAACTCCTCTTCCAGTTTTTGCAGTTCCTTCAGCTTTTGGTCAAAGTCATAGTCAGAAATCTCGGGTGCATCCTTAATATAGTAGAGGTAATTATGGTGTTGCAGCAAAGTGCTGAGCGCATCAATCTGCTGTTTTGCCTGGTCTTTTGTCATGCGAGGAAATTGAATATCAACAAAAATAGGAAGATGGGGATAGGGATTGAGCTTGAACGGCCATGGATATGCACAGTTTTTTGAACATCACGGAGTAATGATGTAATGGCCGAGTTAACTTTTTGGCTAGATTTGACGAAGTGCCCTTTTTATCATTTCAACCAATTAACGCCTATTTATGAAAAACATCGCCTGCTCCCTTTTCCTTTTACTCTTTTCCATTTGCTGCTTTGGCAGCGACATTTTAGTACTTAACAACCAAATGGCTTTTGAAGGCAAGGTAGTTCGCATTAAAGGCTGCTCCGTGGTTTTTAAAGCTGCCGGCCAGAAATACATCATTCCGGCTTCAGATATTTACTGTCTGCAATTTGAAGATGTAGAAGACAAGGTGTACACCAAGTACTTGGCACTGGCCGATAGTGACCCCTCCAAATGTTTAAAAGCGAATGACGATGCTCGTTTGTTACATGGCAAAAAAGGTGGGCATTATATGCTGGGTATGTTGTTTGGCCCGTTTGCTATTGTAGGCACTTTACTCTCAAACCCTCTTCC
>CAXBJE010000590.1:0-1727 GCA_963975525.1 uncultured Owenweeksia sp.
CAAACTCAGTAAGGCTTTTATAGGCCGAATCCTGAGCGATAGACATGATAAGAATGAAAACCACAGGCATGATAAACAAGAGCCCCAATCCGGCCTTATCGCGAGAAATAAGTAAACTCTCCTTGTAAAGAACTGCTAGAAACTTCTTCATTCTGACCTAAGGCTTAGTTCGCCAGTGTCGGCAAAGTGAAGTAATAAATTTTCCAGCTTATGAAATTTAGGGTTCATGGCAGTAAGCTCGGCAGGAGAACCTTCTAAAACCATATTACCCAGATTGAGTATACCAATCCGGGAACAGAGCATTTCTGCCTCCTCCATGTTGTGAGAGGTGTAAATAATGGTAATGCCATTTTTATGGAGATCCCTTAAAAAGTCGATTATCACCTTTTTAGATTGAATATCAATTCCTACAGTAGGTTCATCTAAAAACACAACCTGAGGTTCATGAATGATTCCTGCAATCAGGTTTACCTTTCTCTTCATTCCACCTGAATAGGTAGAGAGCTTTCTGTTGGCCACGTTACTTAGTCCAAAGATGTTGATAAGGTGATTAATCCTTTCATTCAGCACATCCTTAGGTATCTCATACATCATACCTACAAAGCGCAGGTTTTCGTAGGCATTTAGGGTAGGGTAGAGTGCCAGGTCTTGCGGTACCACTCCAATCATCTGCTTAATGGCTTCAAGGTTATTACCCAGTTTAAGTCCATTAATTTTAATTTGCCCGGTGTCGGGTTTAATGATTCCGCAAAGCATGGCCAGAGTGGTGGTTTTACCAGCTCCGTTTGGGCCAAGTAGCCCGTAAAATTCACCTTTGGCGATATTTAGTGACAGGCCGTTAACTGCTTTTGTGCTGTTATCGGAGTAGCTTTTACAAAGATTTTCTACTTCTATCATTGAGGCCATAAGGGGATATTAATCCGGGGGTACCGGATTTTTACAAAGTGCGGCAAAATTATTCTTTTAATGGGAATACGGAAGTTGACCAACAGGATGTTTGTGATAATCGACTTTATGTATCATTATCAATCATTTTTAGTTGCCTTAACGATTGATTTTTCAAGGTTTTTGGTTCAATTTGCAGCGCTTCTTGAAACGGGTCCAAAAAGTCGGTACCCAGTTTTAGGGGTGTTATTAAGAGATATATTTTCCGTTGAAAAACAATAAGACAAATACCGCAATAGTAATAGGTGCAGGCATTGCGGGCTTAGCGGCCAGCGTTCGCTTGGCGCTAAAGGGATATTCTGTAACCGTGTTTGAGAAAAACGATTTTCCCGGTGGTAAGCTTTGCTCACGTACGGTTAACGGCTATCGGTTTGATTATGGCCCTTCCATTTTTACAGTTCCTCAAAATGTGGTCGATCTCTTTATCCTTGCGGGAAAGAAGCCCGAAGAATACTTCCAATACCAAAGGTTAGATCCGATTTTCAGATATTTTTATGAAGATGGAAAAACCATAGTAGGACATTCGGACACCGATAAATTTGCAGAAAGTGTGGCCGAAAGCACATTGGACGATAAAAAAACGGTTCAGGATTACCTGGAGAAAGTCGCAGAAATCAATCACCTTACGGAGGAGGTTTTTGTGAAACGCTCGCTACATAAGGTTAAAAACTTTTTGAATAAGGAAACACTTAGAGGGCTGCTAAACTTTGGTAAGATTGATGCCTTTAAGACCATGAATGAGGTTAATACGGCCACATTTAAAGATCCTAAGATGGTTCAGT
>CAXBJE010000591.1:0-1702 GCA_963975525.1 uncultured Owenweeksia sp.
ACCTTGGAATCTAAAACTAAATGTTTTCCATCCGGCAAACCGATAATGAAATCCAGGCGCTGATTACTGCCTTCCTCATTCTTAAGGTTCTTCTCCTTAAAGTAGTGCACGTCTTTTTGAAGGCCTGCTTTTTCGAGGATGCCCTCTAATTGCATTTCGCCCCAGCCGCCCTGTGTTTTACTGTCTCCGCGCAAAGCGAGGGTAAGGCTTTTAGCCTCTTGGGTTATTTGCTGGTTTAGTTCTTTCAGGTTTTTCAGTTGCTCCTCCAGTGCAGCGCCACGTTTTTCGCCCTGCAGGTTGGTGTCTTCCACTTTTTTTTGAAATTCGCCCAAACGCTCTTTTAATGGAGTTAGCAGCTCCCCAAGGTTTATTTTGTTTTGGTCCGTAAACTTTTTGCTCTTTTCTTCAAAAATTTCATTGGCCAGATTCTTAAACTCCACGGCAAATTTTTCGTTGAGTTTTTCCACCTCTGCTTTTTGTTCCGCAAGTCGCTTTTCCTGGTTAGTAAACTCTGTTTCAACACGGGTTAGCCTGTTGCTTAGGTCCAAGGAGCGATTGCGCTCAGCAGTTAGTTCGGGTTTAATTTCCTCAAGTTCTCTCTGTAAAGAGGCTTTACGCTCTTCACTTAAAGTGAGCGAAGTTTTTAGTTGAGTAAGTTCCTCGGTGTTATCAGGCACTAAGCCCTGAAACTTGCTTTTGGCAACAAACCACGCTATGGCTCCACCAAGTAAAACTCCGGCTATCAGCCAAATGATTTCCATAGGTTATTTGAAATAAAATTGATACAAACCAAACATCCCGTTAAGGAGCATTTGTGCTGCTAGTGAGCCCACTATAAGTCCCATTAACCGGTTAAAAACCTTTAGACCGTTAACTCCCAATCTTTTCTTAATAAAGGGCATCCTCCTTAAAATAATATAGTTGGCGATAGAGCAGATAATGATGGCCGAAATTACCGATACATAAGACTCCCAGCCAGTATTAGAAATACTCATGTTTATAAGCGTAGTGGCCAACCCTGGCCCAACAATAATTGGGATAGCCAGTGGAACCATGCTAATGTCATTCCTTAACTGAGCAGCTGTTTGTTCACTGGCCCGGTGGTTTACTTTTTTATCATGGCCCTGTACCATGTTAAACCCCATTAGTAAGAGGATGATTCCACCAAAAACCCGTAGACCATCTGGGCGAATGCCAAAAAAATCAAAAATGTAAACACCACTCAGGAAGATGATAATCATGGCCACCACTACGGCACGGCTGTTTTTACTGGCAATTACATGAAACTCCTTTTTGGTAGTATCCTCATCAACAAGGGTAAGCATAATGGCGCCTGCCGAAAGCGGATTCATGATAGTGAAGATGGAAATGGTGTCTCCTAAAATACTGCGTAGAATTTCGAGCACGGTTGGAAATTTTACGCAAAGTAAAAGATAATAAGGCAAAGGGATTTTGATTATTGACGAATCTTATAATTAGGATATATTTGAAGTTCACAACAACAGTCTTTCTCTGCTCAAAATCAATCTCAATGTCAGCCAAATGGCTATTATCACTTCTGATATTTGCCTGCTCACATCTACTAGTGGCGGCACATTATGGTACACCGGATGAGTGTGAATTCCTGGAGAAAGTTGAACGTCTTCGCTCAAAAGGCGAAAATGACCAGGCTCTGGATGAATGTAACTTCAAGCTCCAACAA
>CAXBJE010000592.1:0-1671 GCA_963975525.1 uncultured Owenweeksia sp.
CGGTTATGATTTTACCCTATCGGATGTGACTGCAATGGACCGGCAAAGCAAATACAATACTGACCTTTACATCAATCCGGTTACTATGACCATCCCCCAGTACAACTTCCGTATTGGTTATTTTTTTAAGAAAAATTATAGTTTTTCCCTGGGTATGGATCACATGAAATATGTGATGGATCAAAATCAAATTGTAAAATTTACAGGTAACATAGACTCTTCGGCCTCATTGGTTTTCGGAGGCCTCAATAGCAGCCATGTAATGCTAAACAAGCATTTTTTGATGTTTGAACATACGGATGGCTTGAATTACATAAATGTTGATGTAAGAAGACATGAGGAATTGGTTAACTGGAAATTTATTACTGTAAACCTGATGGGTGGTTTAGGTGCTGGTGCACTTTTACCAAAAACCAACGCCCTGCTTATGGAAAACGAGAGGAACGATGAGTTTCACCTTGCGGGATATGGCTTTAACGGATTGGCTGGTGTAAACCTTACTGTGTTCAGGCATTTTTATGTTCAGTCGGAACTCAAAGGTGGATACATCAATATGCCGGATATTAGAACAACGCCTTCCAAAAGTGACAAGGCTAGCCAGAGCTTTTGGTTTTCTCAGCTAAATGTAGTGTTTGGTGCTACCATTAATCTTAATGGAGAGCGCAGCAGGCCGCGCAAATAGTTACAGGTTGTTGGGCCTTTATACACTTGCCTCAAACCATATCCGTTTACTTTGCTGTAAGAGCATTTTCTCAAAAAATGTTTTACTATTGGCACGCCATAAAAAACTATTACCCTAGCTGTTACTAACGTTTTTCAAATTCATTTTATGAAACGATTGCTTTCAATCCTTATCGTTCCCATTATCGTGGGTTCCTGCGGTTTAGCCGGAATCCACTTTAAAGTACACAACCCTAAAAAGCAGGGCAAGTATCCAAAATTTGATAGAGAAACTATTCTATTAGGCGAATACAAACCTATACGCTCCAATTTTGACGCTACCTTTTACAACATTGATATTGAGTTTTTTCCGGAAGACAAAAAACTGGGTGGTTGGGTAGAAATGCAGGCGAAGGCCGTAATAGATATTGACTCCATTCAAATGGATTTGGACCAACCATTAGAGTTGCAGCAATTGAAGTGGGCCAGCAGAGATGGAGAAGATCTTACTTATAAAAGAGATGAACGCGCCATCTTTATTAAGTTGCCAAAAAAGCTGAAGGCTGGAGAAGCATTCACCATACATGTAAAATATTTTGGAAAACCCATAATTGCCAAAAAACCACCATGGAACGGTGGTACAGTTTGGAAAAAGGATGAAAACAAAAACCCTCATGCTGGCGTGGCTTGCGAATCAGAAGGTGCCAGTATTTGGTTTCCCTGTAAAGACCATACAGCTGATGAACCCGATAGCGTACACCTGAGCTATAGCATCAAAAACCCAAATGTGATGATTGTGGGCAATGGTCAGTACGTTGGACAAAAAGTGGTAGGCGACCGCCAAACCTATAAATGGAAGGTAACCTACCCTATTAACCTATACAATGTCACCTTTTACATTGGCGATTTTGTGAAAATTGAAGATAGCTACACCGGTATCAATGGAAAGGAGTTGCTAATGAGCCATTATGTATTAAAGTCCAACGAGGAAAAAGCCCGGCAGCACTTTAA
>CAXBJE010000593.1:0-1669 GCA_963975525.1 uncultured Owenweeksia sp.
AAATAACCCCTGAAAGTATTACGGTTGGCAGGGCAACTTACCCTTTAGAGCAAATAACCAGCTTTAGAACCCACAACAATTTTGTGCATTTGTTGGGTACAGCAGGTGTTGCCGGAGGTACATTGTTTACTGGTGTTTTTATACTGAATGGAATAATTAACAATGAAACCCTGTTAACCGAAAATCAGGCTATCTTAGGGGCATCATTAGTAACAGCAGGATTTATAGTGAGGCTTCTGGCCAGAAAAACTTTCCACAAAGAGGATGGTTGGAACTGGAAGGTTATAGACCTTGACAAAGATTTTGAGCAGTGAAAAACCGAGCAGTAATACTGGGGGCAACTGGATTAGTTGGGAAACATCTTTTAGATACGCTTCTAAACGAAGATAGCTATGATGAGATTCTTGTGATTGGACGTAGTTCAACCGGACTTAATCATCCAAAGCTAAAAGAGCAGCTTGGCGATTTATTGGATGACAACTTTTTTAAAGAGCCTTTGGAGTGTAACCATTTGTACTGTTGTATTGGAACTACTCAATCAAAAACCAGCGATCTTGCTGTTTATAAGCATATTGATTACGGCATACCAGTACATGCCGCTACAGCTGGATTAAAAGGTGGAATGCAGAAGTTTCTGGTGGTAAGTAGTCTTGGGGCTAACCCAAAAAGTAAAATGTTTTACTCGCGTACCAAAGGCCAGATGGAAGAGACACTTCGCAAAATGTCAATACCTCGCTTACACATTTTCAGGCCATCACTATTATTAGGTGATAGGGACGAAACCCGCATAGGTGAAAAGGTAGGGGTGTTTATTAATAAAGTTTTGGGCTGGGCGTTTCCGGCTAAGTACCGTGGCATCTCTGCCAAAAAAGTAGCTACAGCGATGTACGTTGTGGCAAATTCAATTTCTGATAAAGAGGTTTATGAATCTGATGAAATCGGAAGGTTAAGTTAAACTTCGTTTTCGAGATTACTTTCCATTTTTTCAGTTTCCAAAGCACTTTCCTCTGCTGCCCGTATCTGTTGCCCACTCCAAACTTTCAGCTTTATGGCATAGTAGATTACGGTAATGCCAAGTATTGCTGTATAAATACCTACAAGGGCTGTTAGCGATTTTATATCATCAAAGTTGAACCAAATAATAAGTGCCCCAAATGCAGCGGAAACAATACTGTTAATGAAAAACACTATTAGGTTTGTTTTGCTGAAAATTCCAATTATCAGCTGAATTGTGGCCATCAACAATGCCCAACCACCAATAATAATTTTAAATATGTCAGATGAACCAGAGGGGTTGAAGAGAATAAATAGTCCAAGTCCAACTTGAAATACACCAGTAAAAAAAGTAACAGCCCATTTGTTTCCTTTTTTTCGAGATCGCCCTCCGAGCAAAGCGAGTATAAACCCAAAGCCTAACAGGATGAGGCCCAGGTATTCTACCAAATTTTTTAAACTGAGTGCTGTGTTAAAGAGAGCCATTACCCCGATACCCGTCAAGAAAAGGCCTTGAACGCCAAGAATCCACCAGTATTTGTTAATTGTTTTCATGATCTTTTGAGTTGATTATCGAAGTTACAGCATAACCCTTTATCTTATTTCCAGCCTTCAAAAACTCCCAGCCCAAAAAGCGCAAAATCATATTTTACAGGGTCCACGGGGTCAAAGCTCC
>CAXBJE010000594.1:0-1662 GCA_963975525.1 uncultured Owenweeksia sp.
CCATCACAATGCCAGGGGCAAGAGTATCATCCAGGTAACTGTGTACATAAGGAATAAAAATGCCGGCTTTTTCCACCAATTGGTTTAAGGTGAAAATGGTAAGGCAAATCCAGAAATAAGCTGAAAAGTACTTCATTAATGCACTGTGGATGACGCCATGGCGGCTATAAATGAAATGATGGCGAAAAAGATGACCTGAGCAAATTTGATAACGTACTTACCGGATTTTTTATACCAAGGGTCATCTTCAGGGATTTTAATAAAAGGTAGTCCGCTTGGCGAGCGCAGTTTCATTTCTTCACGCTCTTGATGATAAGCTTCTTTTAGCCTGCCCCCGCAGTAGTTGCAGTGTGTGGCATTGCCATCTGTCCAGTTTCCACAATGCTCACATTTTGATTCTTTCATTATAAGGTGGGTTCTGTTTAATGAAGCAGAAATATTGGGTGCTATTTGATGTGGCCAAAAGTACGTAAGAAGCTGATTTTTGAGTAGTTGAAAACTCCTGCTGATGCTTATTTTGAATTAATCTAAGTAGAAATCTTTCCGGCATTTGTACCAGCCAGATAACCACTCGTCCACGCATGTTGAAAGTTAAATCCCCCGGTAACGCCATCCACATTAAGCACTTCACCGGCAAGGAACAGCCCCGGGAGGTTTTTGGCTTCAAAGGTTTTTAGGTTGATTTCGCTTAGCTCCACACCTCCACAGGTTACAAACTCTTCCTTAAAAGTGGTTTTGCCATTCACCTGATATGGAGTTCGAACCAGCATTTCTACCAGTTTATTAAACTGTTTTTTAGGTAAATCAAGGTATCGCTGTTCAATAGAAATCCCGGCCTTTTCGCATAGCTTTTGCCAAAGCCTTGAAGGAACATCAAACAACTGATTTCCCATGACCACTTTTTTGGGATGGCTTTCGCGATAACTGTTCAGTTGAGCACGAACTTCTTCTTCGTCAAGGCCTGTCCAGTTTAACAGAATTGGGAACTGATAGCTGCGCTCAAAAAAATCAATGGCTGCCCATGCCGAAAGCTTGATTACCGCTGGCGCGCTGAATCCCCAATGGGTAATCAATAATGGGCCATCCATTTTCCACTTGCTTCCGGGAACTTGCACTATGCCTTTGTTTACCGAGAGGCCCATCAAATCCTTCAAATCAGAATCGGGCACATTGAATGTGAAAAGTGAGGGTAGAGGTTTGGCTATTTTCAACCCTAAATCCCTCAGCCAGTTGTAGGCTTCGGCCTTGTTGTTTCCCCCACTGGTTACGATTACCTTCTTGGCAAGTATAGCTGTGCCATCCTTAAGCTCAAGGCGAAAGCCGTGCGCACTTGGCTTAATTTTAACCACTTCCGTTTTTAGTCTGATATCCACCTTTGCTCGGGACGTTTCCTTCATCAAGCAATCAATAATGGTTTGGGAGTCATCCGTAATCGGGAATACCCTTCCATCATCTTCAGTTTTAAGATTTACTCCACGGCTTTCAAACCATTCTCTGGTTTGGGTTACACCAAATTGCTCAAAACCTTTCCTCAGGCTTTTCCCACCGCGGGGATAAAATCCAACCAGTTTGGAAGCTTGTTCACAGTCATGGGTAACATTGCAGCGTCCGCCACCACTCACCTTTACCTTGCTAAGGAGTTTATTGGTTTTCTCCAAAATG
>CAXBJE010000595.1:0-1647 GCA_963975525.1 uncultured Owenweeksia sp.
CCAATGGTTCAAACGGGCTTACGCTAATAGTGGGAAAAGCTTTTATAGGGTGTTGGGTATGCGCAGAAGTGGCAACCACGCAGTAATCAATTGGGTGCTCGGCCAATTGGAGGGTAATGCCATTCTTTTAGACAATATGCAGGAGCATGAGCCCATTGGCACCCCACATAAAAAGCTGAAAGCCGGATTGGGAAAAGTTAACCTGCTAGTATCTCACGAAGGGAGACAACTGACGGATTTGTTTTTAAACTATAGTGAAGAGCAATTTGGCAAAGCCAGGGAGAAATATGTTCTACTCATCCTTCGCGACCCCTATAATTGGCTGGCCAGCTGGTATGCCTGGCAGGACGAACTCGGTTTTCGCTTTCGGGAGGAAGAAGAGTTTCGCCATTACACCATTAACCTTTGGAAGGATTATGCGCGGCTGTATTTAAAAGGGATGGACGAAACCAGAGAAATCGACAATGACACTCAAATCAGGGTGTTGGTAAATTACAACCAGTGGACCAGCAGTACTGAATACAGAAGGCAACTTGCTGCTCAGTTGGGTTTACAATTCACCGATAAGGGAAGGGAGAAAATGAGCATTAACGGCTATGGAAGTTCATTTGATGGCATGACCTATAATGGCCGCGCCTCACAACTAAAGGTGTTGGAACGCTGGAAGAAGTTTGAAAATGACCCTAATTTTCAAGCTCTGTTTGATGATGAGCTTAAAGAACTCGGACAAAAGATCTTCCCCGAAATAAAACCTGCTTTCTAAAAAACAGAGGGTTTTAAAACATTGATGTGTTTGCGGTCAAAGTCTATCAGGCCTTCATCGCGCAACTCGTTTAGTGTGGTGGTAACCGTTTGGCGGGAAGTGCCTATAAGGTTGGCAATATTTTTATGAGTATAAAAATGTTCCACCTTAATGGTATCACCAATTTTAGTTCCCTTCTCAATGGCTAATTCGCGGATAAAGTCCATCAGCCTTGAGCGTACATCCTTAAAAATAAGATTGTCAATTCTGCGCTCCATCTTCCGCATCCTAAAACCAATCCACTTGTAAATCTTAAAGGTGAATTCCTGATTGTCGTGCATAAGCTCGTAAATCTGGTCTTTACGAACGGGGCAAACCATAGTGTCATCATCCATGGCTTCGGCAATTTCGCTGCGCTTTTCCTCACCCAGTATAGCCAGCTCTCCAAACATCTCCCCTTTACCAAGGATGGCGCGTACTACCTCCTCGCCATCTTCACTATAGTTTAATATGCGCACCTTACCCTTTGCAATAAGGTACATGGTGGTGGAGGGGTCATCTGTAAAGTAGATGTTTTCCCCTTTTGAATAATGCTTAAAATGATCGCCTTCATCAGCATGGGCCTGCAATTTATGCGGGCACATTACATCAAACAGGTTTACATCATCAAGTAACCAAAAACGAGCGTCCATAGGATAAAGGATTAGAACAGCTGTAAAATTAAGAAATGAAGATCACGAAAATCTCACGGAAGGACACCCCATAACCAAAAGTTATGCCGTGGGGAGAGTGCGTTCTAACGTCAATTTTTAAACGTGGATGGGGTTTATTGTAACTCATCAAAATCACTATCTTTCAAAATAATAATCCAATAAAAACCAACCAATTATGAAACTCAGTAACAA
>CAXBJE010000596.1:0-1647 GCA_963975525.1 uncultured Owenweeksia sp.
ACACTGATTTACGGTGTAAAACACTTTTTAGATTTTAGTGTAAAACAGATAAAGACCATTGTATTGGTGGATCGCAACCATAAAAACTACCCCGTAAAAGCCGACTTTAAAGGCCTCTCACTTAGCACTAACTTAATGGAGCATGTACAGGTTAATATTTCGGAACCTCCCTTCTCGGTTAAAGTGTACTAAAACCACTAAATCTGGTTTTTAGAGATTCTTTTGTGCTTGAAATGCTCAAACAAAGCTGTTGTGAGCATTATTTGTAACAGGGCATAAAAAAAGTCCTCAACCGGAATTGTTCCTACCCTTAATCCTATTATGGCTTTTGAGTTGTACCAAACTACTTCTTCCGCCAAAAGTGTTCCCGTAAGGATACCATTTATGATAAGAAAGGGAATGCAGATGACCACAAATGCCAGATAGAATCCGCCCAGCCAAGGTGCTCGGCTCCTTTTACTGAAATATATAATGGTGAGTGCCAGCAGAGAGAAATTAAATACTGTGTAGAGCCTGTCGTAATAGATAATGGCAATAACGGCAGCAAAGCCAATTAGGAAATTGCTGATGGGCTGAGCAAATGATTCCAACCTGTGATTTGGAAAATAGGCCTTCATTACTTCGTAAATAAAAAGGCAGCAGTAAGGTATTACCAAAAAGAAAAGGTACTCCCCTAATGGTAAGCCGGCAAATGATATCCCGGTTATGTACTTTTCGTTAAACCCCCAAACTCCAAGCTCAGTAAAGGCTATATCCCAAACAATAAAAAAAAACGAAACTGGTAGAATTGCTAAAAGCAATGGAACAAAACTTTTGTAGAAAGCCACTTTTCTATCAAAGCTTAAAAACAAAGGCCCGGCTAAAGACAAAGCCATTAACACCACATAAAGGAATTTAGTCTCCAGCACTTATTGCTCTTGTAGTTTATGTTTTTGCTTCAACTCCCATTCCTGCCTTATATACTTTGGATGGATAATTAACATCCCGAAGCTTTCTCCTCCTTCCTTCTCCAATTTTTTATGATGCATTTTATGTGCTCTGAGAATTGCCTTGAAATAAACGTTTCTAGTGTTTTTGAACCATTTAAACCTTCGGTGAATAAGCACCTCATGAACCAAGAAGTACGCAACGCCATAAATGAGAATTCCTACACCTGTAAGTATTGATACAGGACTTGCGTATATAACTCCGAGCATGATACACAACCAACTAGGAATAGCAAAAATCAAAAAGAAGGCGTCATTTTTTTCAAAAAAACCAGGCCTCTTAACATGATGATCTTTGTGCAAGGTCCACAAAAAGCCATGCATAACAAATTTGTGAGCAGCCCATGCAACTAGCTCCATACCCAAAAAGGCAGCACAAATAACAGCTATGGCTAGCAGAACATTCATAGAACCAAAATTAACATACCAAAAAATAAGGCCACAGTAAACATATAAGGAATTGCCAGTTTATTTGTGGATGACCCCATAAACTTCACAAAAGCAATCTGCATAATTACGGCAACAGCAAACCAACCAAGGAAGTTCATTAGCGGAACAGTATCATTTAGCCAATACCAATAATTAAGCTTTGGTGCCACGGCTTCTATTAGTACATCTACAGCAACCATAAGCAAAGCCGCTACTAGTATACGAGCTACCT
>CAXBJE010000597.1:0-1645 GCA_963975525.1 uncultured Owenweeksia sp.
CCGGTTAGGAGCTTACAGTTTGTGCTTTCTTCAATTACTGTTTTAGCCATTGCCACAGGCATACAGGCAGTTGGCGTTGTTTTGATGGCCGCTCTAATTATCACTCCAGCAGCTGCGGCCCGTTCGTGGACAGAAAGCCTGGTAAAAATGCTTTTCATTGCCGGTTTTGCCGGAATGCTCTCGGGGTTTGTGGGCTCCTACATCAGCTTTACCGCACCCAATATGCCCACCGGACCGTGGATAGTAATGAGCCTTTCGGCTATAGCCGTAATTTCTTTGGTGTTTGCACCCCAGCGCGGACTATGGAGCAAGCTGAAACGTCAGCGCGAAAACCGTGAAAAGATTTTGACCGAAAACATTCTGAAGGCCATTTATCACTTTAGCGAGCGTAAATCCGAGAATTTCCCGGTGATTGATGAGCAAGACTTACAACAGATAAGGCAGTTTAGGCAAGAGGAATTGACCAAGGGGTTACACCTGTTAAAAAAGCGCTACTTGATACTACGGCAGTCGGTTGGCTTTCGCCTGAGCGAAGCCGGATTGATAGAAGCAAAGCGTGTGGTGCGCCTCCACCGCCTTTGGGAAATGTACCTCACTAAGCGTATGCGCCTTAAAGCTGACCACATTCACCCTAATGCCGAAACTATTGAACACATTATTAGCCCCGAAATAGAAGAGGAATTATTGCGCGAACTCGGTTACCCGGATAAGGATCCACATGAAAGCCCGATACCGTATAAGTAGTTGGGAGTTGGGAGTTGGGAAGCTAAAAATTTGAAAACCGATCCTGACAAATGAAAAGGAGAATTAACCCAACCTAAAATTGCATAACAATTTGGGATCGGCATTTTAAAAATTTAGATAGAAAACAAGGGTGAAACTTTCGATTTATGAGAAATCCTGAAGTGGAGCAAAGCGGAGCGGCTTGGATTTCGGGAGAAAGGTGAAGCCGTAGTTTTCAATAAATATTTAAGAAGCCTTGACCTTTTTGCTTCTTTTTGGGTCAAGCCAAAAATGAAGAAAACAAATTAAAAAACGTAAAATGGCAGCATTCTACATCATACTCACTGCATCAATAATAGCCGTAAGCTGTGGCCTCCTCGGCTGTTACCTCATCCTACGGAAAATGGCTATGGTAGGCGATGCCATATCCCATGCCGTATTACCCGGAATTGTAATTGCCTTTTTAATCTCTGGTTCTCGCGGAAACCTGGTAATGCTGGCCGGTGCAGCAACCATTGGGGTGCTCACCACTATCCTTATTGAAATCCTTCACAAAAAGGCCAACCTACAGGAAGATGCTTCTATTGGAGTAACCTTTACCTCGCTGTTTGCCCTTGGCGTGATTCTTATTTCCAGCTTTACGGGGCAGGTAGATTTGGACCAGGAATGTGTGCTGTATGGCGAAATCGCCTATGTGCCTCTTGACCCAATTTTGTTGGAAAACGGAATGAACCTTGGCCCACGTGCCATATGGATAAGCGGTTCCGTTTTAATAATTATCATCTTGGCGCTGGTAAAAGGCTACAAAGGTTTGGCCCTCACCACCTTTAATGCTGATTACGCCAAAGCCCTCGGCATTTCCACTGCCTTTTGGCACTTTGGTTTTATGGGCTTAGTGAGCCTCACCACTGTAGTATCCTTT
>CAXBJE010000598.1:0-1619 GCA_963975525.1 uncultured Owenweeksia sp.
AGGGTTCCTTCTCCGCCTGCGCTCTCAATTTCTGCCAATGTTTCCTTGGCACCTTCATCATTTGAGGTGTAGTTTATTAAAATATGGTAACCATGATCCTCGGCAAGTTTTTTACAAATTTCTTTACCGATGCCGCGAGAACCTCCGGTTACCAGGGCGTATTTTTTCTTCATGTAAATTTTGTTTGCTTAAACAGTTACGTAAGCCTTTTGCTGCTTAAGGTGGTTGGTAAGTGCTGTAATTTCATCAGCCATAAAACGGTCATCCTTTAATGGCTTTACAAACTTGCGAACCATTTTGTGAAATTTCTTCGTGTTATCGCTAAGCGTAGCTTCCGTATCGATATAATCTATTGCCTGTGCAATGGCGAGGCTCTCAATAGCCAATACCTGATAGGAGTTTTCAATAACCCTTCGGCACATATTGGCCGCATTGGTACCCATACTTACAATGTCTTGATTGTCATTGTTATTAGATATGGAATGGATAGACATGGGAAACGAAAGGGTTTGGTTTTCAGCGGTTGTTGAGGTAGCTGTAAACTGTATGCCCTGCACTCCAAAGTTAAAACCAAGCTTACCAAGGTTTAAAAAAGGAGGGAAGCGGTCATTCAATTTATCATTAAGCAGGTAGTTCAACTGACGTTCACAAAGCATACTTAGTTTAGTGATGCCAATTTTCAACTTGTCCATTTCATAGGCCACATAGTCGCCATGAAAATTACCACCATGATAAACACTTTGTTTTTCAAGGTCAATAATGGGGTTGTCGTTAGCAGAACTAATTTCCTCCTCCAAAATTCTACGGGCATTTTCTATTTCATCAGAGATAGGACCCAAAACCTGAGGAATACAACGGAATGAATAGTACTCCTGTACTTTTTCCTTAATGGGAATTACATCCTGATGTTTACTGCTTTCAAAAAGGTGTTCTTCACGTTTACGGATGCGCTTACTATCGCTAAGGCAAGTACGCATTGCGGCAGCTACCTTATTTTGACCTTTATGTTTTTTAACGCGGTTCAGTTCTTCTGAAAAGGAATCGTCATAAGCCTCAACCAATTCATTAATAATAGCGCCAACAACCGTGCTCCAGTTGAGTAGGTTTTGGGCATGCATGATGTTAATCATTCCAATGCCCGTCATGCAAGAAGTGCCATTGATTAAAGCCAGGCCATCTCTTAGCTGAAGCTCCAAAGGCTTAAGCTCTAATTGGGCCAGCACATCCTTTACCTCCCTGATTTCTCCTTTATAATAACATCTTCCCTCACCTATAAGGCCAAGGGCAAGGTGGGCAAGTTGTACTAAATCGCCACTGGCGCCAACACTACCATGCTCAGGTATAAGTGGACAAATATTGTTTTGAATATAGCTTTCCAGCTGCGTTACCACTCCACGGCTTACGCCCGAGTGGCCCAGACTTAAGGTGTTTATTCTGCAAAGCATAACCGCCCGGATGTCCTGCTCAGGCAAAAAATTGCCCTGACCGCTGGCGTGGCTCCTCACCAAATTATACTGTAATTGAATCTGATCGTTGGCATCAATCTTATACTGAGCCATTGGCCCAAAACCAGTGTTGATTCCGTAAATGATCTTATCCTTAGAAAATTTCTTCAAAAA
>CAXBJE010000599.1:0-1613 GCA_963975525.1 uncultured Owenweeksia sp.
GCCGTATAGGTATTGTACTCCAAAAGTGTAGGTGTATTTGTTTGCTGATCAACAGTACTTACTTTTTCCACCACGGTACCGCCATTATTGGTTTGTTCCCTTTTCTCAAAGCGGGTCCAACCTCCGTTACCATCAGGTATGTACTTTTCTATAACTACCTGGTAGGTGCCATTGTGGTTGAAAGACGTTCGCAATATCGGAGTCCATCCGCCATTCCAGCTTTGATATTGTTCCTGAATACATTCCGTCATTTCATTTTGACTGTTATACAGGTACAGCCACCGGGTGCTGTAACTCTGCACCTCCCACATTCCGTTAACCCACTTATACGAAATGGCCTTTAAATCCGTACCGTTTGCAGATATCTCTCGCTCATACTTTTCTGTTAAATGGAGTTTACCATTCACATCTGGCCTGTAGGTTAATTGTTCGGTATGACCAGGGGCAATGAAATCGATGCAAGGAGTCTCCCGTAACGGTGTCAATAGCAAGCTGCACCGTTTCTCGCTCCATGGCATCATAGGTAAAATACTGATGACCGGCATACACATAATTGCCACCGCTATTAAAGTAGCCGATGCAGATATCCGGGTTTTGGAGCTGAGAGAAACCCAATAGGGAAATACAAAAAACTAAAGAGGTAAATATTGATTTCATGGATAAAGGATTTGGCTCAAGTTAGGGAATTAGCAAAAGCCTCACAAAATCAAACTGTTGAAATGGGCTTTACTTAAGAGCTATTTCACCGCAAAGAACAACTTACCTGAGTTTCAATACCTGCCCCATGAATGGTTGTGTGCCCACAGGCATATCGTTCCATTTGTAAAGGTAGCGGAGTTTTATACCAAACTGCTGTGAAATAGAATACATGGTTTCACCTTGCTGTACAGTATAATATTCATTTTCAACAGTAGCCCTTCGCTTTTTTGGCTGCAAATAAACCTTGTCTCCAGGCTGTATTTTACTATCAAACGCAAGGTCGTTATACTCCAGTAGTTTATGCAGGCGCACTTCTGCCTGTGCAGCAATGCTTTCGTAAGTATCACCTTCTTTTACCTCAATGTATTTAACAAGATTTTTAGACAGATTTACTTGAAATGGGTTAACCACAAACTCCGGTTCCACTGCCGTAGTGTCCATTTCATCACTCTCATTGTACCCCTTTAGGTCATATTTATGTAGTTGATATTTCTCGATAAGATCAATAAGCAACTGCGGGTATTTTTTATTGGTGGCATATCCTGCCTTCTTCAAACCCTTTGCCCACGCTTTATAATCCGTAGGTGATTCATCAAACAAAAAGGCATAACGAGAACGAGTTGTTAAAAACTCCGAGTGATCCCTGAAACTCTCATCCGGATCTTTATAAGAGCGGAAACACTCATTCTTGGTGTCATCATCATGATAAACACGGCTGCCCTTCCAATCCTCATGGCACTTTATTCCAAAATGATTATTAGCCTCTCGTGCCAAATAACTTTTACCACTTCCCGATTCTAAAATTCCCTGGGCCAGAGTGATACTCGCTGGTATTCCATGCTTTTTCATTTCGCGAATAGCCACCCCTTTATATTTCTTGATGTAGGCTTCTACATCGCCATTTGCCATTACTA
>CAXBJE010000600.1:0-1611 GCA_963975525.1 uncultured Owenweeksia sp.
TACAAAAGCATCGCCCTGTAAGCTGTACTGCCGAAAGCCCGGAAGATAGATTTCAGCTTTTTCAGCCAGCAAGGCCATTAAAAACCAATACGAAGCTGCACTCCAATCCGGTTCTACCGGGAAGTTGGTTGGTGCTTTAGGAATCAATGGTTTTAAAGTAACCTCCTCCCCGCTTACGGAAACCTCAAAACCCATCCTCTTCATAAGGTTAGCTGTAAGGTAGATGTAAGGCGTGGAGACCGAAAAGCCCTTTATTTTCAGTTGCAGCCCCTGCTTCATACCCGGGCCTATCATCATTAAGGCACTTATAAACTGACTGCTTACTGAGCCATCAATTTCCAGAACTCCGCCCTCTAAGTCTGCACCTGTAATTTTCAGTGGGGGATAGCCCTCATTTTCGAGGTATTGAATGTTTGCTCCCAGTATTCGCAAGGCATCCACCAAAATACCGATGGGCCGCTGGTGCATCCGTTCTGTACCAGAGAGTACAACCTCCCTCCCACTTTGTGTGGAGTAAAATGCTGTCAGAAACCGCATGGCTGTACCCGCATCGCCCACGTTTATTTCGTGGCCCTTGGCATTTAGTCCACGTTCCATGTAAATAGAATCACGGCTATCGGAGAGGCGCCCAATATCCAAACTCGGGAAATACAAATACTTGAGCAACAGTAAGCGATTGCTTTCGCTCTTACTGCCCGGTACTTGAATTTTTCCAATAATCTTTTTGGAGGGATGGGAGAGTTTTAGGAGTTTCAATTCAATCTGCCTTTATTAAATACACTAATCATTCTTGGTTTATGTGACATTATGAGTTTAACTCAAATCAAATGATTTACCAATGTAATTACCCCACATTAGTTTTATGAACCGAAGGAATCCATGTTTACGAAGACCAAGCATTAAAGGCCAGTACTTTGAATCTAAAAGTTTATAAAGATGTTGGGGGTTGTATCTGACAATATTGCTAAGGTGAAAGAAAGCTAACATAATATTCATATCCTCATTAAGATTAAAAGCAGA
Organism: uncultured Owenweeksia sp.; assembly: GCA_963975525.1. GTDB lineage: Bacteria > Bacteroidota > Bacteroidia > Flavobacteriales > Schleiferiaceae > Owenweeksia. The sequence continues at coordinate 1,021 of CAXBJE010000600.1, forward strand.
CCTTCCAACAGGGGTATAGCCAACCCATAATTCCCCGATATCCATTCTTTCTAAACTTTCACTTATTAAATATCTATTAATTTCTGATTTATATTGAGCCACAACTAAGTCAAAATCGCCAAACCTGGGTTGAGATAAATACTGACCCGTTGCTTTGTCAAATTTCAATTTTATGTTTACAAATGCTGGAATACTTTTAGGGTCAGGTGGATTTGCCATATAATGCTTGCTCAAAACCTTAACCTTCAACACATGACCGCTATGGTTATTTCTTTCGATTCGTGCAATATGGCCTAACAGATTGCAAGGCTTTGTGGAGGCCAAATCATATTCAGCACCAATACTAACAATGTTGCTATATATCTCGGAGACTTTTAATTCAAATCCAGACCGTGGAATGATATTACCTGAAATACAATTATAAATGAGAGGAATGGTGCCATTCGACTTGATTTTTATTCTTTCATTAAAAAACGTTTTACTCATTTCCAATTCGCTGTATGTAGCTCCATGCCATCTGTTTTTCTCCAACTCCTTTCGTTTTCCTAAAAACAATAAGAACACTTTGGAAAAATTCAGAATTGAATAGTA
>CAXBJE010000601.1:0-1610 GCA_963975525.1 uncultured Owenweeksia sp.
ATTAAGCGATATCCGCTCATCCAGCCATCGTGAACTGAAAGCCAGTGGATCGGCGCAAGGGGGCGTAAATCATATTGCAACTGCCGGGATGCTTCTGGCTTCGGATATACCTGCCGATAAGGTTGCCTGGGTTCCGTCTGAGGGAGCTGCGCCTGGTCTCCAAGACCTTGCAGCAGGAGGAATTGACTTTGCCGCCGCTTCAATGCCTGAGGCACGTGCACTGATGGACGCTGGGCTCATTAAACCGCTCGTGTTACTTAATACAGACAGATCCCCGGCATCACCAGAACTGCCTACGTTTGAAGAAGCCACTGGTCAGGATTGGTCTTTTGGTTCTTGGCGCGGTTTGGTGGCACCAGCCGGGGTTGATGAGGCGATCATTGAAACACTACAAGAGAGTATGAGCGCTGTGGTGAGCGATCCTACTTATTTAGAGTTTATGGAAAATCGGGGCTATGAAACCTTATGGCTGGAAGGTGATGACTTCGTAGAATTTATGGAAACCTCTGACCAAAACATAGGCCAAACATTAGAATCTTTGGGCATTGTAAAATAATACGGAAGGGTACATTAAATTTAATGTACCCTTTTTAATTTTGGATAATAAAAGTATGAAATTCAATGATGTAATACTGGGAGCAGTATTTATTATTGCTGGCCTGTTAATTATTTCTCATGCTAACACGTTTCCTGAGATGCCTGGCCAAATGGTAGGCCCCTCTACTTTCCCGACTTTAATTGGTAGCGGCTTTCTTCTTGGAGGTATTTTAATAGCTATCCAATATTTCAAATCAAGGAAAAAAACACCTTTCATAGCAGTAAATGAAGGATGGTTAAAAAAAGCACGAATACTAAGTTTCTCAGTCGTAATTGTGGGCGGCATGTTATTCGCTCTTTGGATTGAAACAGTTGGCTTTGTATTAGGGGGAATTTTACTGGTCACCGCATTACTATGGTTAGAAGGGCACCGTAAGCCATTCATACTTGGGATTGCTGCGACCTTTGTGATGCTGATTTATTATTTGCTATCGCATCAGCTACGTGTCCCGCTTCCATCAGGATCTTTTATTTAGGGAATATTCAAAATGATTGATAATATTGCGAGCGCCCTTCCCTTAGTATTTAATTACACGACACTAAGCATTATTTTTGCTAGTGCGTTATTTGGCCTGTTTGTTGGCGCTATCCCTGGCCTTTCAGCCACAATGGCGACCGCGATATTGGTGCCCATTACTTTTTTTATGGATCCAGTGCCTGCCATCGCCGCTATCGTAACAACAGCTGCTATGGCGATTTTTGCTTCTGACATTCCTACCGCCTTACTGAGAATTCCTGGCACAGCTGCATCGGCTGCGTATGTTAATGATATGAATGGCCTCGCAGTTAAAGGTAAAGTAGGTCATGCTCTTGGTATATCGGTTTTTTGTGCTGCTTTTGGTGGTATCTTTGGTTCATTGGTTCTAATGTTTACTGCACCGAAGCTTGCCTTAGTATCATTAAACTTCACTTCCACAGAGTACTTTTGGCTGGCACTACTCGGGTTGACGGCGGCGGTGATGTTAGGTAGTGGTTCAATACTTAAAAGCTTGCTTTCACTGGGCATAGGGCTT
>CAXBJE010000602.1:0-1609 GCA_963975525.1 uncultured Owenweeksia sp.
ATCAAAAAATGGAAGGGATATCCGTTTACCCCAATCCCGTTAGGGAAGTATTGACCATCTCCGCACAGCATGGCACCGCTGACCTCTTAACTATTCAGGTTGTTGATGTATTTGGAAAGGAAGTGCGTAATGAGGTGATTAACTCTACTTCCGGAAATGATTTTCAGTTGAATGTGGAAAGCCTGCCGCAGGGAATCTACCTTGTTAAGGTAAGCCAATCAGGTAGACAACCAGCTTTATTAATAATGATAAAAGATTAAAAACCTATAAAACCAAACCGTATGAAAAAGCTCCTGTTCATTTTGCTGCTTATGGCCTGTTTTGGTTTGGCTCAGGCTAACTCCATAGCTGGTGGAGAAATTACCTATGAGCACGTTGGTACTGTTACACAGCCTTATCTCTATAAAATAAAACTAAACCTTTACCGCACTTACAAACCCGGGGTGGTAAAGTATGACACCACGGTGAGTATCGATATAAACTCCACTTGCTATGGCCCAAAAACCCTTGTATTGAAGAGAATTGTGCCACCACCTTTGGAAGATGCAGGTGATGGAGGATTTGCCATGGAGAGGGCAAACAATTGCATTGATACAGCCGATACAAATATTGTGTTCATATCGGAACACCGATATGAGGATACCATAACACTAGGTGGAAAGTGTGCGGATTTTCGGTTCAGTTACACCAGCTGTTGCCGAGATACAAGCTTTACTAATTTTCAAAGGAATTTGGCTGATACGATATTCTTGGATGCTTGGTTAAATAATACAAGGAGGCCAAATAATTCGGTTGTATTTAATGACGATCCTTTGGTAAACGTATGCCTCTCCAAACCTGTACGTATGAGTTATCAATGTACAGATGCAGATGGTGATAGCTTGGTATATGATATTTGGAGACCTCAAACTGACCAAAACACCTGGATGAATTGGGCAGCAGGTTACACTATACACAACCCTGTTCAAAGCTTAGGAGGCTTCAACTTAAATATTAGAACTGGGATAGCTGAATTTCAACCTGCAATTGTTGAACAAGATATTCTGATGATTAAAGTTGAGGAATACACCTATGATACATTTCTTCAATTATACTACCAAGTTGGTGTGGTAAAAAGAGAAGCCCGCCTCAACATTGTTTCCTCTTGCTCCAACCCTACCCTTTCGCCTTTATTTCATTCAGATGCCGCTAATATTGATACTTCTGCACGGTTTTACTGCAACGACCAAATCATAGAGCTTAAGCTCAATTATGAAATACAAGTAGATAGAATTGCAAAGGATGGCAGCAACTTTCGATTGGTAGATGTTAAGAATAACTCCCCTATCCCCATAGTAGAGGCGGGTGCATTAAACCCTGTATATAGCGGCCTTTACACTAAAGAAGTTTGGATAAAAACCTTTCTGCCCATTACCCGCAATGATACTTTTGATTTATCAATAAAACCCGGACTGCAAGGCACAAAGCTGATTACTTCATGCGAGCACGAATTTACCACTGGCATGGTGCGTTTGGTTGTGGATGATTGTCAGCCAGTATTTAGTATCCATGAAAATGAACTATTGCAGGAAGTGCTTGCCTATCCTAACCCAGTTGGGAATGTTTTAAA
>CAXBJE010000603.1:0-1608 GCA_963975525.1 uncultured Owenweeksia sp.
AACTTCCTGCTGATAGAATTTTGACGATGGATTGGCTTGAAGGCAAACACCTCGATCAGTTTTTGCAATCTAACCCTAGTCAGGAAGTGCGGAATAAGATTGGACAGGTATTATGGGATTTTTATGATTTCCAGATTCATACGCTGCATCAGCTTCATGCCGACCCTCATCCGGGTAATTTTTTGATTTCTGAGAATGGAACCCTTGGTGTTATTGACTTTGGATGCGTAAAGCATCTGGAAGAAGATTTCTATAAATCCTACTTCCGGGTGATGGACCCCAGAGTCTTGGAGGACCAGGAGTATTTTATGGAAGTGCTGCGCGATTTAAGATTTCTTCATGAAAATGACAGTAGAGAGGAGGCCCTGTACTTTGAAGAGCTATTTAAGGAAATGCACCAGCTTTTTGGCAGGCCGTTTTTCAGTGAGACTTTTGACTTTGGTGATGTGGCTTTTTTTAAGGAAATATTTGCTCAGGGCGAAAGGTTTAGCAATGATAAGATGCTGCGAAAAGCCAATGCTGCCCGGGGGCCAAAAGATGCTATATATCTCAACAGAACTTACTTTGGGCTGTTTAGCTTTTTACATCAGCTAAAAGCTGAAGTACGCACCCACAGTGCTTTGGAGGCCACTTTTGTGTAGGGTTTTGAACAACCGTGTGATTGCTTGGTTAATAGAATCAAACAATAAATCATACACAAAATGAAACGGTTATTCTTTACTCTTGCTTTTGTTTCCATTTTGGGAGTTACGGCAAGTTACGCACAGGTAATATCAAAAAACGCCATAGGTGTAAGGTTAGAAAATAATGATGGACTTGGTCCGCAGTTTACCTATCAGCGGGCGGTTAGCGATAGAAATCGCTTTGAATTTGATTTGGGATACGCCAATTACAGGCACTATGATGTAATCAAGTTCACCACCTTTTATCATTGGGTATTTAACATTACAGGTGGGTTAAACTGGTTTGTGGGCTTTGGTGCCGGGGTTGGTGCCATTGATGCCGATCATAATTATTATGTGAATAGATTTGAACGTGGTCGTTCGGCCATATTTTTTACAGGAGATGGAGATGTTGGTTTGGAGTATTCCTTTTTAAAGCAAGGTGTGCCTTTGCAACTGGCTGTCGATTTGAACCCTGCCATTCAGTTTGGAAACGATTATTACGGAGAATATTACTATAACAACAACTTTGATATTGACATGGCTTTTTCCGTTCGATACCAATTTTAAAACACTACGTAGGTTCCTTTATAAAAGGTTTGTACCCGTATGGGGCAAACCTTTTTTTAGTTTTGCTTCAAACTCACAAAAGTGAATTACTGTAGTAACTGTGGCAGTGATGCCCTCACATTCAAAATTCCTGAAGGCGATCATTTTCCGCGTTTTGTATGCCCGGATTGTGATACCATACACTACACCAATCCAAACATGGTGGTGGGCTGTGTAATAATAAAAGATGAAAAAATTCTTTTGGCCAAGCGAGGTATTGAACCAAGGTTAGGGTTTTGGAATTTACCTTGTGGTTTTTTGGAGAATGATGAAACTATACAGCAGGGAGCCAAGCGCGAAGTGTACGAAGAAACCGGTGCAGTGGTGGAATTGGACA
>CAXBJE010000604.1:0-1604 GCA_963975525.1 uncultured Owenweeksia sp.
AAACGAGCAAGGCAGGCGAAATCAAATACCTGAAAAAGTTTTCATCTAAAATTAAGGAGGAGCTTAAAAAGGAAGGGTTCAATTTTACTATTAAGGAGCGCACCAAGTCCATCTTTAGCATCCGTAAAAAGATGATAAACCAGGGAATTGGCTTTGATGAGATTTACGACAAATTTGCCATCCGCATAATTTTGGACTCAAAGCCTGAGCGGGAAAAAGCCGATGCCTGGAGGGTATATTCTATTGTGACAGATTTTTACCGGCCCAGCCCTGATAGGTTAAGAGACTGGATTTCATCACCACGCGCTAACGGCTACGAATCATTGCATACAACCGTAATGGGTTCTGATGGCCACTGGGTAGAGGTGCAAATACGCAGTGAGCGCATGGATGAAATTGCCGAGAAAGGTTATGCTGCCCATTGGAAGTATAAAGAGGATGCCAGCGGTACTAACAAACTGGATTTATGGATTGCCAAAATCCGGGATATGCTGGAAAACAACGAAGGCTCGGCATTGGAGTTTGTTGATGACTTTAAGCTCAACCTTTTTGGAGAGGAGATTTACCTGTTTACCCCAAAAGGCGATCTTAAAATTTTACCGGCAGGGGCTACTCCGCTTGATTTCGCTTTTGAAATCCACACGGATGTAGGGTTAAAAACGCTGGGAGCAAAAGTAAACGGCCGCTTGGTGCCGCTGAATTATAAACTCCGCAGCGGAGACCAGATTGAGATAATTACCTCGCTAAAACAAAAACCAAAGGAAGACTGGCTGAACTACGTGGTTACGGCCAAGGCCAAGTCTAATATAAAGTCAGAGCTAAAATCAGAACAAAAGGAAATTGCTGAAGAAGGCAAGGTGGTACTAAAGCGAAAGCTGAACTATATAAAGCTAAAAGTATCGGAAAGCCTTATAAACCAAATGGTAAAGTACTTTGGGCTTAAAAACTCCACCGAGCTTTACTACAAGGTTGGGATGAAGATTATTGATAATAATCAACTTAAGGAGTTTATGCGCGATCAGCAGCAGGGCTTCTATTCCAAGCTAAAAAACCGCATACTCGGCACCAGCAAAAAAGCCGAAGCCAAAAAGCCGGAGCAGGAAGAGACGGGTGGAAGAAAAGTACTTGTATTTGGCAATGAAGAAACGGAGCTGGAATATAAGCTGGCCAAGTGCTGTAATCCTATTCCCGGAGATTCTGTATTCGGTTACATCACCTCAAACGAGGGAACAAAAGTTCACCGCAACAATTGCCCTAATGCCATTTACCTGCAATCCAACCATGCCGGCAGGCTTATAAAAGCCAAGTGGGTAAGCACTCAAAAATCCACTTTTACCACCGTACTTATTATTAAGGGTATTGATACCGTTGGCTTGGTGAATAAGGTTACTCAGATAATATCCAACGACCTGCATGTAAACATCAGAAGTATAAACATTGCTGGTGATGAAGGCATATTTGAAGGACAGATTACTGTGGTGGTAACGGATAAAACCCACCTAAATAAGGTTATTGAAAAGCTAAAATTGGTTGAAGGTGTTACCTCTGTAGAAAGACGTTATAAGGGTTAAATATTTGTAACTTCGCCACCTTTGAAAAAAGGA
>CAXBJE010000605.1:0-1602 GCA_963975525.1 uncultured Owenweeksia sp.
TTTTTGAAGAGAAAAGTGAAAAGTATGTGGAACCTACACAGGGTGTGCATTTTGTAAAAGGTTCAACGGACAATTTTATTTGGGAAAGCAACCGCAGTGGTTTCAATCACCTGTATCTGTACAACACCAAAGGCAAACTGATTCGCCAGTTGACCAAGGGGAATTGGACCATTACCGAGTTTCAGGGATTTGATGATAAAGGGGAATTTGCCTTCTTTACTTCAACGGCTATCAGTCCACTTAACCGTGATTTGTACAGCGTAAAACTCTCTGATGGGACAATTAAAAGATTGACCACCGGTAGCGGAACTCACAGAACTGAATTAGCGGAAAATGGCAAGTACTTTATTGACCAGTTTACTAATTACTCCACTCCTCTTGATATTTCTATAAAAGGAACCAAGGAGGGAACTGACTTTGTATTGAACAAATCAGCAAATCCCTTAATGGAATATAAACTTGGTAAAAAGCGGATGCTCACCCTAAAAGATAGCGATGGCGGGGATTTATACGCTCGCATGATTTTACCTCCTGATTTTGACAGCACCAAAACCTATCCTGTAGTAGTGTATTTATATGGAGGACCACATGTGCAGATGATTACTAATACCTGGGGAATGAGTGGCCATTTATGGTTTGAGTATATGGCTCAGAAAGGCTACATCATCTGGACTTTAGATAGCCGAGGCTCCGGAAACCGTGGTCAGGCTTGGGAGCAGCACAACTTTGGCCAATTGGGCTTAACTGAAATGGAAGATCAATTGCAGGGCATAAAATTCCTGAAAAGCAAGAGTTATGTGGATGGCTCCAGAATTGGCATTCATGGCTGGAGCTTTGGTGGTTTTATGACGATGAGCCTTATGAGTCGCCACCCGGGCGTGTTTAAAGCTGGCGTTGCGGGTGGCCCTGTGGTGGATTGGAGTTATTACGAAACCATGTACACCGAACGTTACATGAAAACGCCAGAGCAAAACCCTGACGGCTATAAAGCCAATAATCTGCTTAATTACATTGATGATTTAGAAGGCCATCTATTAGTAATCCACGGAAGTAGCGACCCTGTGGTGGTTTGGCAGCATACCATGTTATACCTAAAAAAAGCAGTTGAGCTCAATAAACAGGTAGATTACTTTGTGTACCCCATGCACGAGCACAATGTACGCGGCAAAGAAAGGGTTCACCTGATGCAGAAGGTCACGGATTATTTTGATGATTATTTGTAATCATTGAAAGAAAAACACCAACATAAAATAACAGTTACTCCAGCCGATATTGACGGAATGGGCCACGTGAATAATGTGGTTTACTTGCGCTGGGTGCAGGAAGTAGCCGAATCACATTGGTATTCTGCTGCAAAAGCAGAATACACCCAAAAATACCAATGGGTGGTTTTACGGCACGAAATAATTGGTGAAACCTGGATTGAATCCTTAGAAGGTGCCAGAAGCATAAGATTAGTTGAACTAAAACGAGGAGATGTCATTCTTGCTAAAGCACGTACGACCTGGGTTATGCTAGACGCGCAAACCGGACGACCGGCCAGAGTTCCAAAAGATATGCAAGAGCAGTTTTTATAGCATTTTAGGTATGCCGTTGAGTTTT
>CAXBJE010000606.1:0-1599 GCA_963975525.1 uncultured Owenweeksia sp.
AAAACATAAATACCAAGACCCATACAACCGATAACCGCAAAGCCCATAGTGGCAATTTGAAAAGACTTGCCTGCAAGAGGCTTTATGTATTGGCGGTTAAAGAATATTATTAAAATAAGAATGCTCAGCACCACATCTTTGCCGAAGGATTCCCAAGGCGTAAGCGGAATAGCATCGCCAAAACAACCACAATCGGTAACCTTATTAAAATAGGCCGAATAGAAGGTGAGGAAGGTGAAAAAGATAATCATTAACAGCAGCAACCAGCTGGTAATGTTTTTCCAAAAACCAATAAGCAAAGCCACACCCAACAACACTTCAAGAATTACCACAAACACGGCCAGCTCCAAAGCAAAGGGCTGTAGGAATGTGAGATTCAACACATCGGCACCAAAATATTCATCCAGTTTAAAGGAAAAGCCAACGGGATCGTTGAGTTTTATCAATCCCGAAAAAATGAATAGGGCACCTACTACAATTCTGGAAATTTGGGTAATGAATTTCATAAAGTTAGTTTTCACTCATTTTAATTAATACGAAAGCGGCATAATTTACCATGTCAAGATAATTGGCGTCCAAGCCTTCACTCACAATGGTTTTGCCGCTGTTATCCTCAATCTGCTTTATGCGAAGTAGTTTCTGTAAAATCAGATCTGTAATGCTGCTGATGCGCATTTCGCGCCAAGCCTCACCGTAATCGTGATTTTTACGCTCCATCAGTTCCTTAGCCGTTTTTGCAAAATGGTCAAACAAGTCAATGGCCCTGTCAGTCTCCATATCAGGCCGTTCCACTACTCCTTCCTGCAATTGTATTAATGCAATTATGGAGTAATTGAAGATGCCGATAAACTCTCCGCGGAGGTCGTCATCAACAAGTTGTGTGCCCTTGTTTTCGATGCTCCTAATGCGCTGAGCCTTAATAAATATCTGGTCGGTAAGTGAGGGTAAACGCAAGATGCGCCATGCCGGGCCATAGTCTTTCATCTTGTTGATGAATAGCTGGCGGCAGTGGTTCATCACTTCGTCAAACTGGAGGGAAGTTGTGTGGCTCATTTAATACTTTAGCCGGGTTTAGAAATTAGCAGATAAAATTGCTTAAAGATGTTTGAAAAAACCGGGGCGAAAGATACCATTTTTAGTAAGAAACGGAGCCTTAATCTGCGTGGCAGACTGGTGACTATTGATGAGCCCTGGGTAATGGGAATCCTGAATCTTACGCCCGATTCCTTTTTTGATGGTGGCAAATTAACCAACACGCAACAGGCCGTGCAGCAATGCCAAACTATGCTGGCGGAAGGAGCCCGGATAATTGACATAGGCGCCAGTTCTACACGGCCCGGTGCAGAGCGGCTTTCGCCAGAAGTAGAAATTGCACGACTGAAAGAGCCGCTTACTGCTATCCGAAGGGAGTTTCCTAAGGCAATACTTTCGGTAGATACTTTTCAGGCAGAGGTGGCCCGTGCTGCCGCTGATATGGGCGCGGATATCATCAATGATATTTCCGGAGGCACAATGGATGAGGAGATGCCAAAGGCCATGGGCGAAATTAAATTGCCATACATATTGATGCACATTCAGGGAAACCCACAAACCATGCAG
>CAXBJE010000607.1:0-1588 GCA_963975525.1 uncultured Owenweeksia sp.
TTTACCTGCTGCTTTTGAGTCTGGATTAATTAATACATCAGGGAAAATTCTTTGGATGAAAACTCTAAGGTAGTATTGGTTGGTACCGGAAAGATTGGCCGCACGGCTTGTGAAAATCTGGTAAACCAAACAGGCTTGAAAGACATTACCCTGCTCAATCGCACTGATGAAAAAGCCGAAAGGTTGGCCGGAAGATTTGGGGTAAAACATATAGACTATTCTCACCTTGAGGATACTCTGGATGCTGCCGATATTGTTATTGTGGCCACCGGGGCTCTTACTCCAACTGTAGTTCACAATCACTTTAGTTCCAAAAAAGCACGGTTGATACTGGACTTAAGCGTACCACGTAATGTTGATGCCGCTATATATAACGACTCGTCTTTTGAAGTGGCAGATGTGGATTCACTTTCAGCTATAGCCGAAGAGGGTATGGAGCGCAGAAGAGCAGAAATACCTGCTGCCAACGAAATCATCAATGAGATGATTAACGACTTTTACATCTGGCTGGAAAGCCGAAGGGTGGCTCCAACTTTAAATGCGGTTCGTCAAAAAATGGAATCGTGGAAAAGCAAGGAGGTGCAAGCCATACTTAAAAAATACCCAGAGCTTAATGCTGAGCATGCGGATATATTGGCTGACCAACTGCTAAACCGTATTACAGGACAGTTTGCAAAGGGTTTAAAAACCGGCACCAACATGAGTGAAGATCTTAGAACAATTCACCACATTTTTGAAATACCCAACGAGCATTAAGGCATTGAGGAGTTCTATCTTCACAATGCTTAAATAGTGCCAATTGCCCATTATCTTTGGGCCGTCAACAACCAAATAAATTCCTATTTCTCAATAAGGATTTATAAAACAATTTGCTCTTGAACACCCCTCTTAGAATAGGAACCCGAGATAGTAAACTTGCCTTATGGCAGGCAGAAGAGGTGAAAGGCCGACTGGAATCTCAAGGCATACAATGTGAGCTGGTAGCCGTTAAGTCTCCGGGAGACATTGACCTTACCACCCCGCTTCATCAATTTGGCACCACAGGTATTTTCACCAAAATTTTAGATGATGCCCTTTATGCCAATCAAATTGATATTGCGGTTCATTCTTTAAAAGATTACCCAACACAATCCCCGGAAGGGTTAGTGATAGCAGCAGTTTTGGAGCGCGGGCCATATCATGACATTTTGGTTCACAATGGTGATACCTTCTTTTTGGAAAATAATGAAAGTGCAACCGTTGCCACGGGAAGTATTAGGCGTATTGCACAATGGAAAAGTAAGTTCCCAAATCATACCACCACCAACCTGCGAGGTAATGTGCAGACACGTTTGCGTAAGTTGGAAGAGAACGGCTGGCACGGAGCCATCTTCGCGAAAGCGGGATTATACCGGGTAAATATTCTTCCAGAAAACCATATGGTTTTAGATTGGATGATTCCTGCCCCGGCACAAGGGGTTATAGCCATTGGCTGCCGCCAGAAGGATGAGGATATTGCAGAACTATTATCTAGAATAAACCACACTGAAACCTTCTTAACTTCTACTATTGAACGCGATTTTTTGCGTACGGTAGAAGGAGGATGTTC
>CAXBJE010000608.1:0-1586 GCA_963975525.1 uncultured Owenweeksia sp.
CCATGATATTCTATTCACCAATGTTGGTGCTGTTGACAATGGCCATATTGGAGGTGATCCCTTTGATTACTACACCTCTACTCCGCTTGACAGTATTTTAATAACTGGTACAAATGAAATTGTACTGGCTATAAGGAATAGATCATCGTTCCCCGATGTTGGAGGTTTTTCCTTTAGGATGGACTTAGGCAACTCTGTATCCATAATCAAAAAATCAAATGAGGCCCCACCTATTGCTAATGCTGGCTCAGATTACAGTCTTTCACTTTATCCAAACCCAACAAAAGGGGTGGTACAAGTTGGAGTGAACGACAAAGCTGTAACTAACTCGGCACAAATATCCGTTACCGATTTAGCTGGCAGGGTTATTTATCAAAGTCCTTTTAGCACCAATTCTGAAGCGGATTTTGTTCAAATCAACCTGAGTGGTTATCCCGCAGGTATGTATCTATTGAAATTTACTGATAGAGGAGAAAGTATTACAAAATCTCTTATCAAAAATTAGTAACAGTTAATTATTAGGACTAAAGGGCTTTGGTGTATTCCAAAGCCCTTTTTTTTTTGAGAATTTCACCTCCATGGCCTTAGCTTTACTACATGCCTAAATAATCTGGAGCATTTTTTTTTAGAAAATAAAACTGTTGAAGTTTCCTTTGTTATCCAAAAAGAGGAATTTTATCTGAGCGCTATCTTTCATGTGCCAGCAGCGGCTCCTCTTCAAGCAGTTTAGCCTTATTACTGTCGGCCACTTTGCGCAAAGGCTTCAACATCAGTAAAAGGCTCAAAATCATTAGCACACCACCGGCAAAAAAGGCCGCTCCCGGAAATTCTAGCGGGGCATTATCACCCGTAAATCGATAAAAAACAGTAGTCATTGTTATTGGGCCTACAATAGCTGTAAGGCTCATCAGACTAGTTAAGGCCCCTTGCAGCTTCCCTTGCTCCGTAGCAGGTACCTGATTAGAAATTATTCCTTGAAGGGTTGGCCCTGCCACCCCACCAAGACAATAAGGTAAAATAAACACAAACATCATCCAGCTTTGGCTGGCAAAAGCAAACAGAAACAAGCCTAATGTCCATAGGCTCATGCCCACAATAACTGTAACTTTTTCACCCAAAGCCCTTACCACGTGTTTTATAAGCCCGCCCTGAACCACAGCTACTATTATACCCACCAAAGCCAATGAGTATCCCACATAACTCTTACTCCAGCCAAACTCATACATAGTAAAAAAGGACCATGTAGACTGTACCGAATGGCTGGCAATATGAATAAGAACAAAGGAAATCAGGAAGCCAAGTATCAGCGGATACTTCTTTAGGTGTTTAAATGAGCCAATGGGATTCGCTTTTCTCCATTCAAAGGGAGTTCTATTTTCTTCTTTATGAGATTCGGGCAATACAAAGTAGCCATAAATGAAGTTGAGAAAACTAAGTCCGGCAGCTAATAGAAACGGAGCTCTATCTCCCCAGGCATCTCCAGCGATCCCGCCTATTACCGGGCCAACAATAAATCCAAGGCCAAAGGCTGCTCCAATCAATCCAAAGTTTTGAGCCCGCTTTTCAGGAGTACTGATATCTGCTAT
>CAXBJE010000609.1:0-1573 GCA_963975525.1 uncultured Owenweeksia sp.
CAGAAATACAAAGGCTCCAATCCCAAAAGCCACTTTTACAGAAAGGGGTACTTCTCCCGGAAGCGATTCATTGGAAACCCCTAAACTACTTACCATAAGAGGAAGATTGCTGGCTACCCAGGTTCCAATACCAATAATAAGGGTTTGCATCACAAAACCATACGAGCGTTGACTATTCGGAAGTTTGTCAGCTACCAATGCCCTAAACGGCTCCATACTAATATTGATGGAAGCATCTAAAACCCAAAGGCAACCTGCGGCTACCCATAGCAAGGGTGAATGAGGTACAAAAAACAGGGTAATGGAACTGAGCACCGCACCAATTAAAAAGTAAGGGCGCCTTCGGCCAAGTGTTGGGTGCCAGGTACGATCACTTAAGTAACCAATAATGGGCTGAACAATAAGCCCGGTTAGGGGAGCGGCTATCCAAAGCAGTGGAATATCATCTTTTGCGGCACCCAGCGTTTGGAAGATTCGGGTCATAAATCCACCTTGCAGGGCAAACCCAAACTGGATACCTAAAAAGCCGAAGCTCATATTCCAGATTTGCCAAAAGCTTAGTTTGGGTTGAGTTGCCATGTTGAGATATTGTTAATTACAAGAATGCCAAAGTAATAAAAAAGTGTAAAGTTTACACTAAGTAGGTTTACCCCTCCAACATCTTCTCAAATATCAATTTGGCTGTAGCCGGATTGGTAGCCAGTGGAACGTTGTGAACATCACAAATGCGCATCAGCATTAAAATGTCCGGCTCATGTGGGTGTTTGTCCAGCGGATCCCGAAAAAAGAAAACCGCATTCACTTTGCCTTCCGCTACCATGGTGGCAATTTGGGCATCACCACCCAGCGGGCCACTAAGTGCTTTTTCAACTTTAAGCCCTGCTTTTTCCACATGGCTTCCGGTGGTGCCGGTAGCTACCAACTCTACATCTTCTCTGTGAAACTGATCGATAAAATCGCGCATAAAGCCAACCATTTCGGCCTTTTTTCCATCGTGCGCTATCAGGGCTATTTTCATTAATTAGATTTTAGGAGCATATAATTATGTGCTGGAATGCTCATGGTTTTCTTTTCAGATAATACAATTTCGCTACCGCTTAATACGCTGGTCCACGATTTTCTTACCTTTTCGGGCAGGTTGAAGATACCCGCCTCATCAGAAAAATTGAGAAGAACTAAAATCATTTGCCCATCCTTTTCGCGGGTGTAACCATATAATCTTGGTGCAGATGTGTCCATCGGCAAAGGCTGAAAATCTCCCTGGTACTGTCCGTTTTGCAATGTGGGATGATTCATTTTTAGGGTTACCACTTTTTTGTAGAAATCAAAGAGTGTTGAATCAGAACCTGTAATTGTATCCTTTTCAAAGAAGGCTAACCGCTTGTTTAGGCCATATTCCTGCCCGCTATACACCAACGGAATTGCGTTGGGTAATGTGCTGCTCAACACATACATTGCCTGGTAATCATTGGGCATGCGTTCAAAAATAGTCCCGTTCCAACTGTTCTCATCATGGTTGGTGGTGAAGTACATTCTCAAGGCTCCTTCGGGGTAGGTGGTGTCCATCTTGGCC
>CAXBJE010000610.1:0-1511 GCA_963975525.1 uncultured Owenweeksia sp.
TTATTTGGATGTAATCCGTAGAATAAAAGATATTTCTCCAGTTCCGGTAACGGCTTATCATGTAAGTGGCGAATATGCCATGATAAAAGCTGCGGCTGAAAAAGGTTGGCTGAATGAAGAGGAAGCCATCGTTGAAGTTTTGACTTCTATCAAAAGAGCTGGAGCAGATTTGATAGCTACTTATTTTGTGAAGGACATTATTAAAATCCTAAGCTCTAAAAACTAAATCCTAAACAAACTCCAAATCCTAAACACTAAATTCTAAACAAGCACGAAACCGTAGAAAATAAAGACCCGACAAATGGCTAACTATGACTTAGAAGACCGAACCTTGGCTTTTGCAAAAGCGATAAGGAGTTTTATTAAAAAAATGAAAATTACTATAGTTAATGAAAGTGACTGTAGGCAGTTGATTAAGTCTTCTGGTTCGGTGGGAGCCAATTACATTGAAGCCAATGAGTCCTTCAGTAAAAAAGATTTTATTTTCAGAGCTAAAATTTCGCGTAAGGAAGCTAAGGAATCCCGCTTTTGGCTATCATGTCTTGAGGGTAATATACCTTCCGACTTAGAACCCGCTCGAACGAAACTTCACACTGAAGCAACCGAAATAATGAAAATTCTCGGGGCTATCATCCGGAATTCAGAAGGCGGCAAAGTGTAGCTATTTTTAGTTTTCGGTTTTTTAAACTTTGAATTTATTTAGAGTTAAGGCTTTCCTTATATAAGGAACTACTTTTGAATTTTTAACTTTTAAGAGCTTTGAATTTGTTTAGAGTTTAGAGCTTCGCATTTAGAATTTTCCATAAAATATGAATACCGAAAGAAGCAAATCCCTTTTCCAAACCGCATCAAAATACATCCCTGGTGGAGTAAACTCCCCGGTACGTGCCTTCAAATCTGTGGGTGGCGATCCCATCTTTATAAAGAAGGCCAAAGGTGCTTATATGTATGATGAGGATGGAAACAAATACATTGACTACATCGCGTCTTGGGGACCTATGATTTTGGGCCACGCCTGGGAACCTGTAGTGAAAGCCATTCAGGACAAAGTAGCTGACTCAACCTCATTTGGAGCACCTACCGAAATGGAAATTGACCTTGCCCGCCTGATCTGCGAAAGCATTCCAAATGTGGAACGAGTGCGCATGGTAAACTCGGGAACGGAAGCAACGATGAGTGCTATTCGTCTGGCACGTGGTTACACAGGAAAAGACAAGTTTATAAAATTTGCTGGCTGCTATCACGGCCATGGTGATGCCTTTTTGATACAAGCCGGAAGTGGAGCTGTAACCCTTGGTCATCCAAGTAGCCCGGGTGTAACAGTAGGTACGGCCAAGGATACCTTACTAGCCGAATACAATGATTTGGATAGTGTCAAAAAGGTTGTGGAAGCCAACAAAGGCGAAATCGCAGCTTTGATTATTGAACCAATTCCCGGTAATATGGGCTGCATACTTCCTGAACCAGGTTTTATTGAAGGCTTACGCCAAATATGTACTGAGGAAGGAATC
>CAXBJE010000611.1:0-1503 GCA_963975525.1 uncultured Owenweeksia sp.
TTTGGTGGGGTAAAGTTTAATAGCTTCCATTAATTCAACAGTTACCTCCGAAATAAAGTCTTCTATAGCCTGTACTTCTGATTTATTTAAGGGATCTTTAGGTTTGAATTTTTCAAGGAGCCTGCTGGAGCCAATGTTGTAACTGTTTTTCCAAAGCACTTCCCTGTTATTACAAATAATAAACTCGGTGCTGCCACCACCAATATCCACAATTAGTGAAGTGCCAACTCCAAGGTCTAATGCCTGAGTAACACCCATGTATATAAGTTCAGCCTCCTTTTGGCCATCTATTACATTTACATTGATGTTCACTTGTTCCGCTGCAGCGCTCACAAAATCTCCACCATTGGAAGCCGAGCGAATGGCGGCAGTGGCAAATGCATAGGTTTTATCTACGCCAAATTCCCTGATGGTTTCCCGATGGGCTTTTAAAGCATTTATCCCCCTGTCAAAAGCCACAGGCATAATTTTATCATCGTCCAATCCTCCATCGCCAAGCTTTACCCCAATCTTATTGTTGTAAAGCACCTCGCTGGTTTTAGTGTCCCTGATAAGCAGGTTAAAGGTGTTTGTCCCTAAATCTATTACGGCAATCTTCATGATTGATCAGGGAATTGGCGTACCCAAAGGTCGCGTTGAGGGAATGGAATTTTTACACCGGCTTCTCTAAAGGCGCGGTCTATTTCAAACCTAATATCACTTTTGGTACGCTCTATCCTAAATAGGTTATTAGAATAAAAGGTGAGTCGAAATTCCAGGGCGCTAACTCCAAAGTTGTCAAACAATACATTGGGACCAGGTACTTTAATAACATCTTTATTTTGGACGGCACTTTTAATAAGCAGGTCTTTTACCAACTTGGTATCCGATCCGTAGGCTACTCCAACTCTAATTTCAAAACGGGTAACCTTGCTATTGTTTTGGCTCCAGTTAATTACGTTTTCGTTGGTAAGTTTTGTGTTCGGTACTATAATCACAATGTCTTCCCGCGTAAGCAAACTGGTGGTGCGTAAACCCACATCCTGTACTTTACCTACTGTTCCGGCAATTTCCACAATGTCTCCTGCGGTAACCGTACGCTGAGATAGGATGATAAAACCCGCAATTAAATCTCTAAAGAAATCCTGAAGACCAAGCCCTAAACCAACCAGCAGTGCGGTAGAACCAACCAACAGGGTAAACATGTTTACGCCAAGGCTTTCAATGGCTACCACCATGGCAATTACATATACCACATAGCTTACCAGCTGTACCACGGCATATTGCTTCCCGTGATCAATTTTGTCCTTATTATTTCGATTTAAAAACTTTTTGAAGAGCCAAAGTACTCCCCATGCCACAAGGAAAATGAGGACAATATTGAGAATATTGAACACATGTATTTCAAACTTACCAGAAACAAAGAGGGTAATTTCCAGGAAGTTCTTTACCTGATCTACTATCCCTTGTAGCTCATCCATTTGAACAGTTCGTTAAGTTTAGGTTTTTTGCCATACATCAATA